>DASZXM010001075.1:0-2771 GCA_035546415.1 Pseudonocardiaceae bacterium | reverse complement strand
CGGCGGAACGTGTTGCGGGAACAGATGCGGGACGTGCTGGTGAAGCCGGTGGCGGAGGTCTGATGCTGGACGGTCGGCCGTTGGTGGACGCGCACGTGCACGTGCCCAGGCTGGCGACGCTGAAGCCGGCGTGGCGGGACTGGGCGGAGCGGTTCTCCGGGCCGCACGACTGGCGGTCGGCCTACGACGAGTCCGGCGATCCGGTGCCCGAGCGGCTGGACGCCCTGCTGGCGGCGGAGGGCGTCGACCGGGCGCTGCTGTTCTGCGAGTACAGCCCGCGCGCCACCGGGATCCAGCCCATCGAGGACAACCTGCCGCTCGTGGCCCATAACCCGACGCGGTTCCGGCTGGTGGCCAACGTCAACCCGCACCTGCACCATCCCGTCGCGTCCGAAGTGGAGCGGCAACTCGACTTGGGTGCCGTGGCGCTGAAGGTCCATCCGGTGCACGGCGGGTTCTCGCCGGCCGACCGCGAGCTGTACGCGGCGTACTCGGTGTGCGCCGAACGCGGCGTGCCGGTGATCCTGCACTCGGGAACGTCCAGCTTTCCCGGTGCCCGTGCCCGGTTCGGCGATCCGGCGCTGATGCTGGACGTCATCGAGGATTTCCCCGGTGTGCAGTTCGTGTTCGCGCACGGCGGTCGCGGTTGGTGGTACGACACGGCCGCGTTCCTGGCGCTGGGCAAGCCGAACGTGTGGCTGGACGTGGCCGGCCTGCCACCGCGGAAGCTGCCTGAGTACTACGCGCGGTTCGACCTGACCCGCCTGGCCGGCCGGTGGATCTTCGGCACGGACTGGCCGGGCGTGCCGGGCCCCGGGAACAACGCGCGGGATCTGGCCGGAATCGGCCTGCCGGAGGACGTGTTGCGCGGTGTGCTGGCCGGGAACGCGGCGAAGCTGTTCCCCGGCTTGGACATCTGAGGCTTGGACATCTGAGGTGTCGCGCCGGTCTGGGTGGCGCCTCAGTCGCGGGGGAGTTCGGTGCCGCAGACCGGGCAGCGGGTGGCGTTCTCGGTGAGGTGACCGCACTCCGGGCATACCTGGTCGAGCCAGCAGGCCGGATCGCCGCCCTCGTCCGTTCGCCGGGCGGGCTCGGCCGGCCGAGTACGCTCCGCTGGCCCGGCAGACTCGGCTTGCCCGGCGGGCTCGTCGCCGGTCATGGCCGGTAGCCCACTCCGCCCAGCACCCACGTCGGCGGCTCGGGCATCGGGTTGTCGTTCTGCCAGTCCTTGGCGTAGACCAGCCCGGGTTCGATCAGGTCCAGGCCGTCGAAGAACCGCAGGACCTCGTCCTTCGTGCGGCGGGCATCGCCGCCGCGCTGCAGGAAGGCGCGGTAGATCTCCTGGGCCGCCGTCAGCTCACCGGGCGCGTCGTCGGACACCACGTGCGAGATCGCCAGGTAGCTGCCGGGGGACATGGCGGTTTTCAACTCGTTCACAATGTCGAACGGCTGTTCCTCGTCCGTCATGAAGTACAGGATGCCGACCAACAGGAACGCCACCGGACGGTCCAGGTCGATCATGGCCCGCAGTTCGGGGCTGGCCAGGATGTCCTTGGGGTTGTGGAGATCGCCTTCGATGGCGATCGTGTTCCGGTTCTCCGCGAGCAATGCTCTGGCGTGAGCCAGGACGATCGGGTCGTTGTCCACGTAGACCACTCGCGCGTCCGGGTCGACCGACTGGGCCACCTGGTGCACGTTGTTCTGCGTGGGCAGGCCGGTTCCGATGTCGACGAACTGGTCGACACCGTGCTTGGCCAGGTAGGTCACGACCCGGCCCAGGAAGGCCCTGTTCTGCGCCGCCATCGTCAGGACGTCGGGCACCGCTTGCTTGAGCTGCTCGCCGACCTCGCGGTCGCACGCGAAGTTGTCCTTGCCGCCGAGGAGATAGTCGTATATCCGGGCGATGCTCGGGACGCTCGTGTCGACTCCGGCCGGCACCTGCCCGTCCACATCAGCCACGGTCTGCCCTCCTCAGCGGTCCGAACTGATCGTAACCCGTGATGTGGGGCGTGTGCACAGGCCGGGCGAGGAGAAACTCATCGCTGTCGGGCGAGTCCGCCCATCATCCAGTTCGACGGCGAGTCGTCCGGGCTGTCCGGCCGCCAGTCGCGCACCGACACCAGGCCCGGCTCGACCATGTCCATACCGTCGAAGAACGTCCGCACCGACTCGCGGGTGTGCGTGGGGTCGCTCTCCCGGTGCGGCGCCGAGCCGTAGATCCGCGCCGCCGTGGCGAACTCATCCGGCCGGTCCTCCGACACCACGTGCGAGATCGCCAGGTAGCTGCCCGGCACGACCGCCTCCCGCAGCTGGGCGACCACCTCGTACGGCTTGTCCTCGTCGGTCAGGAAGTACAGGACCCCGAACAGCAGGACGGCCACCGGCCGGCTGAAGTCGATCAGCGTGCGCAGCTCGTCGTTCATCAGGAACTCTGATGGTCTTCGCAGATCACCGTTCACCACGATGGTGTTCGGGTTCTCCGCGAGCAATGCTCTGGCGTGGACCAGGACGGTCGGATCGTTGTCCACGTACACGACCCTGGCCGTCGGGTTCACCGACTGGGCCACCTCGTGCACGTTGTTCCGCGTGGGCAGCCCGGTGCCGATGTCGAGGAACTGGTCGATGCCCTGCTCGGCCAGATGCCGGACCACACGGCCGAGGAACCGCCGGTTCTGCACCGACATGGTGGTGATCTCCGGGACCACCGTGCGCAGCTGCGCGGCGAGCTCCCGGTCAGCCGCCATCAGGCCTCCTGAACGTCGCGGTGCCCG
>DASZXM010001074.1:0-1983 GCA_035546415.1 Pseudonocardiaceae bacterium | reverse complement strand
GGGTCCGCTGGGCGGGCTGACCGACCGCGGCCGGACACGGCACCCCACACCAGCGCGGCACCCCACACCAGCGCGGCACCCCACACCAGCGCGGTCCCCGAACCGGCGCCGGCCCCCGAAACCCTCGCGGCGCCCCCTGACCGACGCGGCCTGCCGACGCGCCCGGCGTGTCAGGTCAGGTGGTCGACCGGGAGCGGGCCGCGGCTGCGGACCGTGCGGATGGCGAACATGCTGCGGGCGTCGGTGACCGGGCCGATCGCCAGGACCTGGTCCAGGAGCAGGCGTTCGTAGCCGGCCAGGTCCGGGACGACCGCCTCCACGAAGAAGTCCGCCTCGCCGGACACGACGTGGCAGGCGACGATCGCCGGGATGGCCAGCAGCGCCTCCTCGATGCGGCGGGAGGTCGCCCGGGAGTGCTGTTCCACCTTCAGTGAGATGAACACCGTCAGGCCCAGGCCCGCCTTGGCGCGGTCCAGTTCGGCGCGGTAGCCGGCGATGACGCCGGCCGCCTCCAGTGCCTTCGTGCGGCGCAGGCACGACGACGGGGACAGCGACACCGCGTCGGCCAGGTCGACGTTGGCGATGCGGCCATCCACCTGGAGTGCCTTCAGGATGGCGCGATCCGTCTTGTCGAAGACATGGTCCGGCATGATGTGTCACCGATCAGTCCGTGAGCGGCACGATGTTGCGCCAGGCTACCCGTGGGCAACGGAATTTGCCATCGCGTGCCAGGGCATCGGCGGCACTCTCGTGGCATGTCCATCGCACGCGGTGCCGCGCTCTACGTGGGGGCCCTGTTGGGGCCGAGTCTGCTGCTGTTGCCGGGGCTCGCCGCCCAGTTGGCCGGTCCCGCGTCCGTCGTGGCGTGGGTCGGGCTGCTGGGGCTGTCCGGGTTGCTGGCCTGGGTGTTCACCGCGCTGGGCACCCGCATCCACGACGGCGGTGTCGTCGCCTACGTGACCGCCGGGCTGGGTGAGGCGGCCGGCACCGCCGTCGGCTGGTGCTTCCGGGCCGGTGTCGTGTTCGGGGCGCCCGTGGTGTGCCTGATCGGTGGCACGTACGTCGGCGGCGGGCGCACGGCGAGCGTTGGGTTCGCCGTGGTGCTCCTGGTGGCCGTGGTCGTCATGACGCTGGGCGGGGCGCGGATCGGGACGACCGTGCAGCTCGTCCTCGTCGGGCTGCTGATGGCGCTCGTCGCGCTCGCCGTCATCGGGTCGGCACCGAGCATGCGGACCGCCAACTGGACGCCGTTCGCGCCGCACGGCTGGGCGGCCGTGGGCGACGCGGGCGCGGCACTGATGCTGTCGTTCGTCGGCTGGGAGGCGATCGCACCGCTGACCGGCCGGCTGCGCGACCCCCGGCGGCAGCTACCGAAGGTCATCGGGATCGCCTTCGCCGTGACCGCCGTCGTCTACCTGGCGCTGGCCGGCACCACCATCGCCGTGCTGGGCAACCGGGCCGGGAGCGCCGTGCCGCTGGCCGACCTGCTGCGGGTGGCCGTGGGCAAGGCGGGGCCGGTGGTCGCCGGGGTGGCGGCCGTCGCGCTGACGCTCGCCGCCACCAACGCCTATATCAACGGCGCCACCGCGATGAGCAGGCGGCGTCCGCACGTGTGGATCGTGCTGGCCGGTGTCGTGCTGCTGGGCGGTGTCGCGTCCGGAGTGGTCACCACCGCGCAACTGGTGGCCGTGCCCACGACGCTGTTCCTGACCGTCTACCTGGGTTGCACTGCCGCGGCCGTGCGGGTCCTCAGTGGTCGGGTGCGGGTCGCGGCCGGCGTGGCGTGTGCGGTCGTGCTGGGTGTGCTGGTGTTCTGCGGGTGGGGACTGCTGGTGGCGTTCGTGATCGCCGCCACCGCAGTGGTAGGCCGGAAGTTGCGACGTTCCACCGCTGCCGGCCGGGCCGGTGTGATTCCCTGGCGCCGTGACGATGCCCTCCTTCGCTGACTACGGTGACCGGTACGTCAACGGACTGCGTCTGCTC
>DASZXM010001073.1:0-22075 GCA_035546415.1 Pseudonocardiaceae bacterium | reverse complement strand
ATCGCGACGCTGTACGCGCACATCGCCACCGGGCAGTGGGCCGGCGTGGTGCCGCACCCGTGGCTGCGGTCGTTCCCGCAGGACAGCCACCTGCGCGCGGCCGCGATCGCCGGGCCGCCGGTGGAGCCCGGCGTCGCCCTGGTCACCTCGGCTGCCGAGCCCGGGTCGGTGCTGGCCGGCGCGTTCGCCGAGGCAGCGGCCGGGCTGCGGTTGGACGACCTGTTCGACCGGGGGCTGCCCGGCTGATCGGTCACGCCTATCAACCGGTCGGCACCACGTGTTGGACACCCCCGCGGCCCGGCGACGATGCTCGGCCCGTCGGAGCACACGGCAGAAGGGCAGCTCAATGGGGTACGTCACCGTTGGCCACGAGAACTCCGAGGAGATCCGGATCTACTACGAGGACCACGGCTCCGGCCGGCCGATCGTGCTCATCCACGGCTATCCGCTCAACGGGCACTCGTGGGAGAAGCAGGAACGCGTGCTGCTGGCGGCCGGCTACCGCGTGATCACCTACGACCGCCGCGGCTTCGGCCGATCCGGCCAGCCCACGGTCGGCTACGACTACGACACGTTCGCCGCCGACCTGAACACCCTGCTGGACCACCTGGCGCTGGACGACGTCGTCCTGTGCGGCTTCTCCATGGGCACCGGTGAGGTCACCCGCTACCTGGGCACCTACGGGTCGGCGCGGGTGCGCAAGGCCGTGCTCATGGGCGCCATCCCGCCCTTCCTGCTCAAGACCGACGACAACCCCGACGGCGTGGATGCCTCGGTGTTCGACGGCATCAAGGAGGCCGTGGTCAAGGACCGGCCGGCCTACTTCAAGGACTTCCTGGACAACTTCTACAACGTCGACGTGCTCGGTGGCACGCGGATCAGCGACCAGGCGTGGCAGAACAGCTTCGCGGTCGCGTGCGCCGCGTCCGCCCACGCCGCCCACGCGTGCGTGGACACGTGGTTGACCGACTTCCGCGCCGACCTGCCCAAGATCGACGTCCCGGTGCTGCTGGTGCACGGCGACGCGGACCGCATCCTGCCCTACGCGAGCACGGCCGCCCGGCTGCCCGGGTTGATCAAGGACCTGACGGTCGTCACGGTCGAAGGCGGGCCGCACAACATCGCGTGGACCCATCCGGAGGTCGTCAACCCGGCGTTGCTGGACTTCCTGGCCCGGTGACCACCCACCCGGGCGTGCCGGCCGCCGGTCGGTGCGCCCGGGACCGCCGCCGGTCGATCACACGTTGGCCGCATCCGGCGGAAACGGCTGTTCGAGAACGGCCGCGGCCGGGCATCCAGGTACTGGGACCGGCAGACACCGGAACACGGGAGGCACGGGATGGACCAGGTCGACGCGACCGTCTTCGTACTGTTCGGCGCCACCGGCGACCTGGCCAAACGGATGGTCCTCCCGGCGTTCCACCAACTGTCCGAGGCGGGCCTGCTGCCCGCCGACTGGCGGCTGGTCGGCAACGGCCGCGGGGACGTCTCGCACCTGGACTTCCGGCAGTACGTGCACGACGTGCTCGCGGAGTTCGGCACGAAACCGGACGACGAGCGGTGGTCCGATTTCGCCGACAACCTGTACTTCGCCGGCGGCGGGTTCGCCACCGACGACCCGGGCAGCCTGCTGGACGTCATCGAGCATGCCAAGCAGGACCTGGGCGGGGATCCCCGGTTCGTGCACTACCTGGCGGTCCCGCCGGTCGCGTTCGGCCCGCTGACCGAAGCGCTGGGCCGCCACGGCCTCAGCGACGGCGCGCGGGTGGTGTACGAGAAGCCGTTCGGCACGTCCGCGGACGGCTTCCAGGCACTGGACACGACCGTGCACCGGGTGCTGGACGAGTCGCAGGTGTACCGGATCGACCACTTCCTGGGTAAGGAGGCCACCCAGGACCTGCACGTCCTGCGGTTCGCGAACAAGCTGTTCGAGGCGTCGTGGAGCCGCGACCACGTCAAGGCCGTCCAGATCGACGTGCCCGAGACGCTGGACATCGCCGACCGGGCGACGTTCTACGACGCCACCGGCGCCATCCTGGACATGCTGGTCACGCACCTGTTCCAGGTCGCGGCGGAGGTCGCGATGGAACCGCCGGCCAGCCTGGCCGCCGCCGACCTGCAGGCCGCGCGTGAGTCGGTGATCGGGGCGTTCCGCCCGTTGGACCCGGCCGAGGTGGTGCTGGGCCAGTACGACGGTTACCGCGACACCGAGGGCATCGCGGCCGACTCGACCACCGAGACGTTCGTCGCCGCGCGGCTGTGGGTGGACACCGACCGGTGGCGTGACGTGCCGTTCCTGCTGCGCACCGGCAAGCGGATGGCACGCGGCGAGCAGGTGGTGAGCCTGCTGTTCCGCGACCCGGAAGGACCGCTGCGCGACCTGCCCGCCAACGGCAACGTCCTGCAGTTCTCCCTGGCCGGGTCGGGCAAGGTCGAGGTCCGCATGGTCGTGAAGGAACCGGGCGTGAGCCTGGAACTGGACGTGGGCGACGCCGACATCGACCTGGCGAAGGTGCCCGACGGCCAGCCGATCCCGCCCTACGCCAGGCTGATCCACGACGTGCTGCTGGGCGACCGGTCGCTGTTCACCCGCCCGGACGGACTGCGCCACGTGTGGGACGTGGCCGCCCCGCTGCTGGACCACGAACCGGAGGTGCTCCCCTACCGGCCGGGCTCGTGGGGACCGAAGGAGGCCGGCGCCCTGGCCGAACCGGAGGGCTGGCTGTTGGGTGGTTAGCCCTCGAAGTAACGGCGGGGCGTGTCCACCAGCATCGTGGTGATCTGGTCCTCCGTGACACCGTGCTCGCGCAGGTACGGCAGGACGTCCTGGCCGATGTGCAGGTAGTGCCACTGGTTGAGCAGCGGTCGCACGTTCGGGTCGATCCAGTCCAGGTAGCAGGACGTGTCGTGGGACAGGACCATGCGGTCGGCGTACCCGCGGCGGCACAGCTCGACCACGACGTCCGCGCGGTTCTCGAACGTCGAGATCGTGCTCAGTCCGAAGCGGTCCATGCCCAGCACGAACCCGGCCTCGGCCAGCTCCGACAGGTGGTCGGCGTCGGTGCTGTCACCGCTGTGCCCCAACACGATCCGCCGCGGGTCCACGCCCTCCTCGTCGCACAGCACCCTGCGCACCTCCAGGCCGGTGCGGTGCCCGGGGTGCGTGTGCACGGTGATGGGCGCGCCGGTCTCCCGGTGCGCCGCGGCGACCGCGCGCATCACGCGGGCGACCCCGTCGGTCATCCCCGGCTCGTCGATCGCGCACTTGAGCAGGCCGGCACGCACGCCGGTGCCCGCGATGCCCTCGGTGACGTCCCGGACGAACATGTCCACCATCGGGTCCGGGACCGACGCGTTCAGCCCGGGGCCGCGGTGGCGGAAGAAGAACGGCACGCTGTCATACGTGTAGCACCCGGTGGCCACCACGATGTTCAGCTCCGGCACCCGCTCGGCCACCCGCTGGATCCGCGGGATGTGGCGGCCCAGGCCGATGACGGTCGGGTCGACGATGGTCCGCACGCCGGACGCGGCCAACTCCCCCAGCTTCGCGACCGCGTCGTCGATGCGCTCCTGCTCGGCACCCCACTCGTCGGGATAGTTCTGCTGCACATCGGCGGTCAGCACGAAGATGTGCTCGTGCATGTACGTCCTGCCCAGCGACGCGGTGTCCACCGCGCCGGCGACCGTCTGGACCTGCGGCACCGTTGCCTCCTGTCATGCGGTTTCCCGAATCACCACCGTCATCGCCACGTCCGGTGACGCGACCGGCGGCTCGCTGCCGGCGGCCAGCGCCAGCAACCGGGCCGCCAGCAGGCTGCCCTGCTCGTCCGACCGCTGCCGCACCGTCGTCAGCGGCGGACTGGCCAACGCGGCCAGCGGGATGTCGTCCACCCCGATCACCGCGACGTCCGCGGGCACGCGCACCCCGGACATACGCGCCCCGGCCAGCACCGCGAGCGCGAGATCGTCGTTGTAGCAACAGATCCCGGTGACCCCCGCGGCCCGCCACTCGCGCACGGCCGCCACCGCGTGGCGCGGTTCGATGGGCACGATCAGCTCCAGTGGCGCGGGCAGCCCGGCGGCCGCGCAGCTGTCCTGGATGCCCTCCCGGCGGTCGTCGGCGATCGGGCCGAGCGTGGGGTCCTCGGGCCGGCCGTAGCCCAGGCGGCGGTGTCCCTGGCCGATCAGGTACTCCGCCTGCAACCGGCCGGGCAGTACCGCCCACTGGTGGTCGTCGGCCGCCGGGCCGAGCGTCAGGTTGATCCCGGTCACCCAGTGCACGCCCGCCTTGTGGATCTGTTCGCTGGGGTCGGCGGGCAGCTGCGGGTAGCTGATCACCGCGACCGGTTCCAGGGCACGCACGACGTTGAGCAGCGTCGAGTGCTCCCGGTCGTCGAGGTGGGTGACGAGCGTGAGGCCGCCCTCGGCCAGCCCGGCGGCGAGTTCGTGCACGAACGCCGAGAGCACCGGTCCCTGCGGCAGGTTCGGCATGGCCAGCAGCACGATCCCGGTCTTGCCGCTGCGCAGCGCCCGCGCCGACGCCGAGGGCACGTACTCCAGCCGCCGCGCCGCCTCCAGCACCCGGTTGCGGGTCTCCTCCGGGATGGTCTGCCCGGCCTTCCGGTTCAACACGTAGCTCACCGTCGCCCGCGACACCCCGCTCTCGCGGGCCACGTCAGCACTCGTCACCGCTCGCCGGGGTCGAGTTTCAGCCACGTGTCACTCCCTACCAGTACCGCCGTGAAACGGCCTTGACAGTCGTCGGCGCGCCCGAGGATACTTCCGCAAGGTCAACTTACACGTGTAAGTGGCACGTGTAAGTATCTCCGTACCGCAAGGGGGATACCCACAATGGCCCAGATCAGCGTGCAGCTGTACTCCGTACGGGACCGCCTGGCCGCCGACCGCGCCGCGACCCTCAACCGGCTGGCCGAGATCGGCCTGACCGCCGTGGAGCCCTTCAACCCCACCGATGACCCGACCGGCACCCGCAAGCAACTGGACGACCTGGGCATCGCCGTGCCCAGCGCGCACGGCTGGGGCCTGGACAAGCCCGAACCGGAGCGGGTCATGGCCGCCGCCAAGGAACTGGGCGCCGGCAAGCTCATCGTCTCCTCCATCCCGGAGGACCGCTTCGCCGACGCCGACGGCGTCAAGCGCGCCGCCGACCACCTGCACGGCCTGGCCGAGCGGGCCGCCACGTTCGACCTGCCGCTGGGCTACCACAACCACTGGTGGGAGTTCGGCACCGTGAACGGCGGCTACGCGCTGGACCACCTCGCCGAGCAGGTGCCCGAGGTGTTCTTCGAGATCGACACGTACTGGGCCGCCGTCGGCGGTGCGAACGTCGTCGACCTGCTGACCCGGCTGGGCGACCGCGTGCAGGCCCTGCACGTCAAGGACGGCCCGATCGTCAAGGGCGAACCGAACGTCGTGCTGGGCACCGGCGCGATGGACATCCCCGCCGTGCTGGCCGCCGCGCCGCACGCGCTGCCGATCATCGAGTTCGACGCGTGCGCCACCGACATCCTGGACGCCGTGGCCGACAGCTACCGCTACCTGAGCGAGGTCGTCCGATGACACCGGTGGGCATCGCCGTCGTCGGCGCGGGCGTGATCAGCAAGCAGTACCTGACGAACCTGGCGACGTTCCCCGACGTCGCCGTGCGCGCGGTCGCCGACATCGACACCGAACGCGCCAAGGAGGTCGCCGCGACCCACGGCGTCCCGTTCGGCGGCGACGTCGCCACCGCGCTGACCCTGCCGGACGTGGACATCGTGCTCAACCTGACGATCCCGGCCGCGCACGCCGAGGTGGACCTCGCCGCGCTGGCCGCCGGCAAGCACGTCTACAGCGAGAAACCGCTGGCGCTGGACCGGGCCGCGGCGGCGAAGGTACGCGCCCAGGCGCAGGCGGCCGGGCTGGCCGTCGGCTGCGCACCGGACACGTTCCTGGGCGCGGGCGTTCAGTCCGCGCTGCGGGCGCTGCGCTCCGGGATGATCGGCACGCCGATCGCCGCGATCGCCTCGTTCCAGTCACCCGGTCCGGAACGCTGGCATCCCAGCCCGGAGTTCCTGTTCCAGCCCGGCGCCGGCCCGCTGTTCGACATGGGGCCCTACTATCTGACCGCGCTGGTCGCGCTGCTCGGTCCGATCCGCCGAGTCGCCGCGACCGCCCGGACCGGCCGCGCCGAACGCGTTATCGGCGCGGGACCGAAGGCCGGCACGGTGTTCCCCGTCGGCACGCCGACGCACGTCACCGCGCTGCTGGAGTTCACGTCCGGCCCGTCGGCGTCGCTGACGCTCAGTTTCGACGCCAGCGGCGGCGGATACTGGCTGGAGGTCACCGGCACCGAAGGCTCGCTCGCGCTGCCCGACCCGAACACGTTCGGCGGGCCGCTGCGCATCCGCAGGCCCGGCGCGGACTGGGAGGACCTGCCGGTCACCGGCACCGACGTCGGCAGGGGCATCGGCCTGCTGGACATGGCCCGCGGCATCCGCACCGGCACCCCGCACCGCGCGTCCGGCGACCTGGCCGAGCACGTGCTGGCGACGATGGAACTGACCCTCGTGTCGGCCCAGGCGGGTACGTTCCAGACACTGCCGGCCACCGAACTGACCGTCCCACCGCTACCCGAGGACTGGGACCCGGCCGCCGCGACGATGTGACCGAGACGATGTGACCGAGAGGAAGCGATGGCAACGCCCACGGCCACGGCGACCGACCGGCGAGCGGTCGTCAGGTGGCGCAACGCCGTCCTGGTGATCTTCGCGCTGCAGGGCCTGGCCATCGCCACGTGGCTGTCGCGCAACCCGACGATCCGCGACCTGCTGCACGTGCGCACCGGCGAGCTGGGCCTGATCGTGTTCGGCCTGTCGGTGGGCGCGCTGGTCGGGATCACGCTGTCCAGCCACGTGCTGGCCGCGCTGGGCGGGCGGCACACGATCGTGCTGACGTCGGCGGTGAACGCGGGCGGCCTTGCGGTCGCCGGACTGGGCGCGTCCACGTTCACCAGCCCCGCCGTCGTGGTCGTCGGGCTGTGCCTGTTCGGCATCGGCGGCGGGTCGTGCGACGTCGCGATGAACGTCGAGGGCGCCGCCAACGAACGTGCCCTGGGCCGCAGCGTGATGCCGCTGTTCCACGCGTCGTTCTCGATCGGCACGGTCGTGGGCGCGGGCGTCGGCGCGCTGATGGAGTGGCTGGACGTCCCCGTCGTCGCCCACACCGCCGTCACGGCCGTCGTGATCCTCGTCGGCACGGTGTTCGCGGTGCGGTACCTGCCCGCCGACGTCGGCCAGGACACCGGCGAGGAGAAGACGACCTTCCGGGAACGGCTGTCCAGCTGGACCGAGCGGCGCACGCTGCTGATCGGGCTGGTCGTGCTGGGCTTCGCGTTCGCGGAGGGCTCGGCCAACGACTGGCTCGCCCTGGCGATGGTCGACGGCCACCACGTGGCCAACGCGGTGGGCTCGGTGGTGTTCGGCGTGTTCGTCGCGGCCATGACCATCGGCCGGGTGCTGGGCGTGCGGGTGCTGGACCGCTACGGGCGGGTCGTCGTGCTGCGCGCCACGGCCGTGCTGGCCGTCGGCGGGCTGCTGGCGGTGATCTTCGTCGGACCCGTCGCCGTGGTGGTGTGCGCGGTCGTGCTGTGGGGGCTGGGCGCGTCGCTGGGCTTCCCGGTCGGCATGTCCGCCGCGGCCGACGACCCGAGGGCCGCCGCCGGCCGGGTCAGCGCGGTCGCCACGATGGGATACCTGGCGTTCCTGGTCGGGCCACCGGTGATCGGCCTGCTCGGCCAGAACGTGGGACTGTTGCGCGCGCTGTTGCTGGTTGTGTCCCTGATCGCCGTGGCCGGACTGGTGTCCGGCGCGGCCCGACCGCCGCACGAGGAAGGATCACGATGACCGAGTCGACGCACCCGGTGACCCTGTTCACCGGTCAATGGGCCGACCTGCCGTTCGAACGGGTCGCCGAACTGGCGGCCACCTGGGGCTACGACGGGCTGGAGATCGCCGCGTCCGGCGACCACCTGGACCTGGAGCGCGCCGACTCCGACGACGCATACCTGGCGTCCCGGCTGGAGATCCTGAAACGGCACGGGTTGCGGGTGTTCGCGATCTCCAACCACCTCACCGGCCAGGCCGTGTGCGACGACCCGATCGACTTCCGCCACCAGGCCATCGTGCGACCCGGCACGTGGGGCGACGGCGACCCGGAAGGCGTGCGGCAGCGGGCGGCCGAGGACATGAAGCGGTCCGCCCGGGTGGCCCGCAAGCTCGGGGTGGACGTGGTCATCGGGTTCACCGGGTCGAAGATCTGGCCATACGTGGCCCAGTTCCCGCCGGTGCCCGCCTCGGTGATCGACGCGGGCTACGAGGACTTCGCCACCCGGTGGAACCCGATCCTGGACGTGTTCGACTCCGAAGGCGTGCGGTTCGCCCACGAGGTGCACCCGTCGGAGATCGCCTACGACTACTGGTCGTCCGTGCGGACCCTGGAGGCGATCGGGCACCGTCCCGCGTTCGGGTTCAACTGGGACCCGTCGCACATGATGTGGCAGCAGATCGACCCGGTCGGCTTCATCTGGGACTTCTCCGACCGCATCTACCACGTGGACTGCAAGGACACCCGGCTGCGCCCGGCCAACGGCCGCGCCGGCGTGCTCGGCTCGCACCTGCCCTGGGGCGACCCGAGGCGCGGCTGGGACTTCGTGTCCACCGGCCACGGCGACGTGCCCTGGGAGGACGCGTTCCGCGCGCTGGACGCGATCGGCTACACCGGCCCGATCTCGGTGGAGTGGGAGGACGCCGGGATGGACCGGTTGCACGGCGCGGCCGAGGCGGTCACGTTCATCCGCTCGCTGCTGTGGAAACGGCCCGAGGCGTCGTTCGACGCGGCGTTCTCCCACCAGGAGTGAGCGGACCGGCCGGCGCGGCCCGCTCACTGTCCTGATCGTTCACTGTCCTGATCGTTCACTGTCCTGATCGGACGGCCAGGCTCGCTTGTCGATGGTTTCGCGGAGGATGTCGGCGTGGCCGGCGTGCTGCGTGGTCTCGGCGATGACGTGCAACAGCACGCGCCGGACGCTGCGCGCCTGGCCCGCCTCGTGCCACGGCGCGTCCGGCAGCGGGTGCGTCGCCGACAGGTCGGGCAGGCCGGCGACGATCTCCTCGGTTTGCGCGGCGACCTCGGCGTAGCGGGTGAGGATGTCGGCCATCGTGTCACCGGGCCGCATCTGGAAGTCGGCCTCGTGGTCGATCATCCACTGGGGAATCTCGCGCGCCGTGCCGGCCATGATGTCGGCCCAGGTCACGCCGTCGGGCAGGTCGTAGTTCATCGCCGTGCCGCCTTCCACGGCGAACCGCAGCCACTGCCGCTCCATCGCCGTCACGTGCTTGACCAGCCCGCCCAGGCACAGCGCGCTGACCGTGGGGTGCTCGGCGGCCTGCTCGTCGGTGAGGTCGCGGGTGGAACGGATCAGGGCGGCTCGCGCGTCGGCGAGCTCGGCGATCAGGTCGGCCTTCTCGGTGTCTGCCATGGCGACCACTGTGGCAGCAGTGGCGGACAGGATGTGTCCGCCACTGCGGACAGTATCGGGGGCATGCCCACGACGACCTCAGCGCGGCTGCTGGCGCTGCTCTCGCTGTTGCAGACCCGCCGGGACTGGCCGGGCGCGCTGCTGGCGCAACGCCTGCGGGTCAGCCCGCGGACGGTGCGCCGCGACGTCGACCGGCTGCGTGACCTGGGCTATCCGATCACCGCCGTCAAGGGTCCCGACGGCGGCTACCGGCTGGGTGCCGGCACCCGACTGCCACCGCTGCTGTTCGACGACGAGCAGACCGTCGCCCTGGCGATCGCACTGCAGACGGCCACCGGTGACGCGGCGGCACGCGCGCTGCAGACCATCCGCCAGGTCATGCCGGCGCGGCTGCGCGGCCGCATCGACGCCATCCGGATCACCGCCGTCGAACCGCCCACCCGGGCACGGGTCGACAATACCGTGCTCATGGCGCTGGGCGCCGCCGTGCACGCCCGCGAGGTGCTGCGCTTCGACTACGCCGGAACCGACGCGCCACCCCGCCGGGTGCAGCCGCACCACCTGGTCACCTGGAGCGGCCGCTGGTACCTGGTGGCGTGGGACCTCGACCGCGACGACTGGCGCACCTTCCGCGTCGACCGCATCGCACCGCGCACCCCGACCGGGCCGCGTTTCACACCCCGCGACGTGCCCGGCGGCGACGTGGCCGCCTTCATCGCCGACCGGTTCTCCGGCACGGCCACCGGCGAGTGGCCCTGCCGGGGCGAGGTGATCCTGCACCTGCCCGCCGCCATGGTCTCGCAGTACACCCGGGACGGCATGGTCGAGGAACTCGGACCGGACCGCTGCCGACTCATCGTGGGCTCGTGGTCGTGGACCGGCCTGGCCGCGGCGATCGGCAAGTTCGACGCCGACATCGAGGTCGTCGGACCGACCGAGCTGCGGGACGCGTGCACGCTGCTGGCCCGCCGCTACGCCGACGCCGTGCGGTAGCGCCCCGCTCAGACGTCGACCACCACCTTGCCCGCCGCACCGTCGGCGACCAGAGCGTGCGCGTCATTGGCCTCGGCCAGCCCGAACGTCCGCGGGTTCAGCAGTGGCCGCAGCCGTCCCGCCGCGACCAGGTCCGCCGCCGCGCGCATGATCTCGCCGTGGTGCTCGCGGCCCCGGCCGGTCAGCAGCGGCAGCAGCGTGAACACGCCGGAGTAGGTCGCGCCGCGGAACGACAGCGGCGCCAGGCTGTGCGTTCCCCAGCCCAGGGCGCTGACCACGTGCCCGGTGTAGGTGCGCACGGCCGCGAACGAGTCGTCCAGCACCGTGCCGCCGACCGTGTCGAACACGACGTCGAAGCCGTCGCCCCCGGTGTACTCGGCGACGTACTCGCCCACCGGCACGCTGTGGTGGTCGATCGGCGTGGCGCCGAACCCGGCGACGACGTGGTGCCGGGCGGCCGACGCCGTCGCGAACACCTCGGCACCGCGTGCCCGCGCCAGCTGCACCGCCACATGCCCGACACCGCCCGCGCCGCCGTGCACCAGCACCCGCTGTCCGGCGCCGACGTGCGCCCGGTCGACGAGCGCCTCCCACGCCGTGATCACCGCCAACGGCAGCGCCGCGGCCGCGTGCGGGCCCAGCCCGGCGGGCACGACCGCCAGCAGCCGCGCGTCCACAGCGGCGTACTCGGCCAGCGATCCCCACAGGTCACCGACACCGCCGGTCATGCCGAACACCTCGGCACCGACGGCGAACCCGGTCACGCCGGGTCCGACGGCGGCCACCACACCGGCCAGGTCCAGTCCGAGCACCGCGGGCAGCCGGTTGCGCGCGTGCGCGGCCCGGCCCGCCCGGATCTTCGTGTCCAACGGGTTCACACCGCTCGCGGCGACCCGCACCAGCACCTGACCGGGCCCGGCGACGGGCCGCTCGACGTCCCTGGCCACCAGCGGGTGGCCGAACTCCTCCAACACCATCGCGCGCACGGCGCCGTCCTTCCTACTGCCGCACGGCGGCCCGGGCCGCCGTCTTCGCCTGGTCGACCACGGACCGGTCCTGCAGGAGCCGCCCGGACGCGAGCGCGCCGTCGATGAGCAGCCCGATGTGCCGGGCGAGCGCCTCCGGGTCGTCCGCGCCCGCCGCCGTGGCCAGTCCGAGCAGCCACGCGTGCCGCCGCTCGGTGTGCGCGACGGTGATCGCCCTGGCCTCGGAGTCCAACGGCGCCTCCACGGCGGCGCTGATGAACGGGCAGCCGAAGAACCCATGTCGGTCGAACGCGTCCAGCAGGGCGTCGAACAGCCCGACGAGCTGGTCGGCCGGATCGTCGCCGGCCCGCTCGGCGGCAGCGACCAGCTGCGCCAGCCACGACTCGTCGGTGCGCCACAGATGCGCGGCGACCAGCTCGTCCTTGGTGCGGAAGTGCACGTACAGCGTCGACTTGGCCACGCCGGACGCGGCGATCACCTGGTCCACGCCGACACCGCGCAGCCCGTGCTCGTAGAACAGCTCACCGGCCGTGGTGAGGATCTTCTCCACCGTGCCGGTCCTGCGGACCTGGGTCACCATCGCCGCACCTCCTTAATCGAACAGACTAGTTCGTTCGATTAAGGAGGGCTGCCGGCTGCCGCGCGGATCACATGCCGGACAGCAGCTCCCGCGCGATGATCAGCTTCTGGATCTCGCTGGTGCCCTCGTACAGGCGGTAGAGCCGGGAGTCCCGGTACATCCGCTCCACCACCGTCGAACTCATGTATCCCAGTCCGCCGTGCACCTGCACGCCACGATCGGCGACCCGGGAGACCATCTCGCCGCAGAACAGCTTCGCCGACGACGGACCGGCCGCCACGTCCGTGCCGGCGTCGTAGGCGTCGGCGACGGCCAGCACCAGGCTGCGGCCCGCCGCGATCTCGGCGTAGGACTCCGCCAGCATCGCCTGCACCAACTGGTAGTCGCCGATCGGCCGGCCGCCCTGCTTGCTCATCGCGGCGTGCCGCACGGACTCGTCCAGCACGCGCTGCGCCGTGCCGACGCACATGGCCGCGATGTGCAGCCGGCCACGCGCCAGCACCGTCATGGCGCTGCGGTAGCCGCGGCCCTCCTCACCGATCAGCCGGTCGCCGGGCACGCGCACGTCGTCGAACGTCACCTCGGCGGTCCACGCGCCGCGCTGGCCCATCTTGTGGTCACGCGGGCCGACGGTCAGGCCAGGGCTGTCCGCGTCGACCAGCAACGCCGAGATGCCCCGCCCGGCCTCGGCCGTCGGGTCGGTCCTGGCGAACACCACGAACAGGTCGGCCAGCGGCGCGTTGGTGATGAACCGCTTCGCACCCGACAGCACCCAGTCGCCGCCCGCGCGGCGCGCGGACGTCTTCAGACCGGCCGGGCTGGACCCGGCCTCCGACTCGGTGAGCGCGAACGACGCGATCGCGTCACCGGCCGCCAACGCCGGCAGGAACGTCTGCTTCTGTTGCGGAGAGCCGAACTTCGCGATGACCTGTCCGGCGATGCCGTTGTTGGTGCCGAACAGCGACCGGAACGCCGGCGTGGTGTAGCCGAACTCGAACGCCAGCCGCACGTCCTGCGCCATCCGGACACCCAGGCCGCCGTACTCCTCGGGCAGCGCGTACCCGAACAGCCCCAGTTCAGCCGTTGCGGCACGCAGGTCGTCGGGGATCGCGTCGGACGCCTCGATCTCGTCCTCGCGCGGCATCACCCGTTCCCGCACGAACCGCCGCACCACGTCCAGCACCTGATCGAACGACTCGTCGTCCATGCGGCGAATATAGATCGCCGCCCGCGGCGGCCGGCGTGCTCATGCACCCGCCGGCCGCCGCCGACGCGTCACGGCTTGCGGCCCACCGCTCCCGCGATGCAGTACTGCACCGGGTTGAGCGGCTTGAGCCGGGGGCCGTCGGGCCACCAGTCGGCACAGCGCACCAGCCCCGGCGGCACCAGTTCCAGCCCGTCGAACAGCTCCAGCAATTCGGCCTCGGTGCGGAAGGTGCCCGACCCCATCGGGCTGTGCACGAAGACGTCCTCCATCTTGCGGGCCACCTCCGAATGCTCGTCCTCGGGATCCAGGAAATGGCTGATCGCCACGAACGAACCCGACGGCAGCGCGTCGATGTACTCCCGCATGATTTCCGCCGGCCGTTCGCGCGGCCCGTCGAAATGGTGCAGCGTGCCCAACTGGAGGAACGCGAGCGGCTCGGTGAAATCGATGTACTTGCGGACCTCGACGTTCTGCAGGATTTCTTCCGGCTGGAAGATGTCGGCGGCGACGAAATGCGTCTGGTCGTTCTCCTGCAACAAAACCCGGCCGTGCGCGAGAACCACCGGGTCGTTGTCGACGTACACCACCCGCGATTCCGGCGAGATGCGCTGCACGACCTGGTGGATGTTCTCCGCGGTCGGCAGCCCGGAACCGCAGTCGAGATACTGCGTGATGCCGGTCTGGGTGGCGATGAACCGGCACGCGCGAATCAGGAAACTGCGGTTTTCCACCGCCAGGTCCTGCGCCTCCGGGGCGACTCGCCGCACCCCCTCGAAGACGTCCCGGTCGATCGCGTAGTGGTCCTTGCCGCCGAGGAAGGCGTCGTAGACCCGCGCGATGCTGGCTCGGGTCGGATCGACGCCGACAGGTGGCTTGGGGGCGGTTCCGGTCGCAGCCGTATCACTCATGAGGGGGCTCCGCAGACAGTGCAGGGGACGGGATTAATCAGCGGGACAAGCCTAGGGCCGCGCCTTGGGCCTGTAAACGTAAGCGATTAGCCCGGTCGGGTGCATGATGCGAAGCCCATGCTGACGCGTCCGGTAGCATCCCATGTCTCGGCACCGGCATCTTCCAGCAGGACAGGAGCAGCGATGGCCACGGCGGGCAGCGCGCAGAGCGAGCCGGGCGCCGGCCCCACGGTTCGACGCATCATCCTGGGCACCCAGTTGCGCCGGCTGCGTGAAACCGCTGGTTACTCCCGCTCCGACGCCGGTTACACGATCCGCGCGTCCGAATCGAAGATGCGCCGTCTGGAAACCGGCCAGGTCGGATTCAAGGAACGCGACGTCGCCGACCTGCTCACCCTCTACGGCGTGACCAATGACGTCGAGCGACAGCAGTTCCTCGACCTCGTGCAGCAGTCCAACCAGCAGGGCTGGTGGCATCCTTACACCGACCTCATCCCGAAATGGTTCGAGGATTACGTCGGCCTGGAGGAGGCCGCCTCCCGTATCCAGACGTACGAACTGATGTTCGTGCCCGGACTGCTGCAGACCGAGGAATACGCGCGTGCCGTCGCCGGCCACGGCGAGCCGAGACCACCGCACGCGGAAATCGAGCGCCGCGTGGAACTGCGCCGGCAGCGGCAGAAGATCCTGATCGGCCCGAACGCGCCGAAGCTGTGGGCGATCATCGACGAGGCCGTGCTGCACCGGCCGTTGGGCGGCGAGCGCGTGCTGCGCGAGCAGATCGGCCACCTCATCGAGATGACCGGTCAGCCGAACATCTCCGTGCAGGTCGTGCCGTACGTGAAGAGCGGGTCGGCGGCCGAGAGCGCGTTCAGCCTGTTGCGGTTCGCCGAACCGGAACTGCCCAACGTGGCCTACGTCGAACACGTCGGTGGCGCGCTGTACGTCGAGAAGTTCGACGAGATCGAGATCTACAGCCGCGTGATGGACCGGTTGGCCGTCAGCGCCGAGACGCCGGACGCGAGCCGGCAGTTGCTGGCCAAGCTGCGCACCGAGATCTGACCCGGGCCCGCTGATGCCCGGGCCGCGCACAGAAATCTGACCTCGGTCCACTTCCGTTCCCCGGTTGTCGCCAATCGAGTCACACCTGTGCCCATCTGAGATGAATGGGCGTTCCGGCACTGCGCCAATCGCGTGGCGATCGGCCGCGTCCGTCTACTCCGCCCGGACGCAGGTGTACTGTGACGACCGTCGCCTGGTGCACGTGCATACGGCAGCTTCATCCGCCGGACCCAAGTGATACAGGCGGTAGCATTCGGCGATTGCCGGAGGCCGTCGCCGCGAGCCACCGCCACTCGCAGTGACGGAAAGAGGGAGGTCATGGCCATCAACGTCCGAAACGGCACCCCCGCCGGCCATCTGACAGCGGCCCGGTGGCACCGCAGCACTCACAGTGGCAAGGAAGGCAACTGCGTGGAGATGGCCCACATGACGGGTCGCATCGTCGCGATGCGGGATTCGAAGGATCCCCATGGTCCCGTGTTGGTGTATCCGGCCGACAGCACGGCCGCTTTCCTGCTGGTCACCAAGGACGGTGATTTCGATGGTGGTCACGCCTGACCCACTGGACGACACCACGACGCTGCTGCTCGCCCTGATCCGGCGCGGATTCCGGTTCACCCACCCGCATGACGCGAGCGGTGAACTGATCGCCATCCAGGGCGTGCGGGTCCACGACAACGTGGTCGACGTCGTGGTACTGCGCGCCGAGAACGACGCGAAGGCCGTCCGCATGCCCGGCGACGAGCCGGACATCCTGTTCCCGGGCACCCGGCTGTGGGAGACGTCCGGCCACGCCCAGTCGGTGCTGGCCGCACTGCTTGCGCTGCCCGACGAGACCGCGGGGCCCGACGTGGCCGGCGTCGGCTGCTGGGTGTCCACGATGCCGGGCCGCGCGGTCTGGCTGCGCGCTTCCCCCGCCTGAGCGAACCGCCTGCCCGTCGGCACCACGGCAGCGCCGAACGCGGGTCAGGGGTCTCAGGGTTTCAGGGGTTGATGAACCGCCCGTTGCCCAGCGGCCAGCGGGTCGACCAGGTGGCGATGTCCGCGTCGGGCACACCGGCGGCCCACAGCACGGCCTGCCGGACCAGCTGCCGGAACCACGGGTTGCCCCAGGCGCGCGAGTCGTGGCCCAGCGCGGTGTAGCAGACCCGGCCGGCGCCGTGTTCGTGTGCGTAGGCCACCGGTTCGGTGCCGTGCGGGGTGTCGCGCTCGGCGAGGATGTCCAGGCCGTCGACGCGGTCGATCAGGTAGTACTCGTCGTCGATGGCGAAGCTGTCCAGGTGCCGGGTGACCGGGTGTCCGGGGTGGACGCGGACGTCGAACCGGCCTTCGGAACCGGCGTCGCCGTGCGAGAGGTAGCGCGAGCCGACCAGGTCGATGGCCACCCGGTCGGCCTCCGGCCCACCCGGGCCCAGACCGAACAGGTTGCTGGCGTGGATGGCGACCAGTCCCTTGCCGCCGGCCACGAGGTCGGCCAGGGCACGCTGTTCACGCTCGGGGAACGCCGGGCCGGACAGGTAGAGGACGTAGACGTCCGCTTCGGCCGTGGCCGGCATCGCGTTCGCGAACCGGTTGACACCCACGCCGCGCGCGGCCGGGATGCCACCCTCGATGACGATCTCCTGCAGGGCCAGGGCGGCGCCGATGAGGTCGTGGTGCAGGTCGGTCCCGTCGACGACGACCAGGGCGGACGGCACTGCGCGCAGCTTCACGGGTCGCTACCTCCCATTAATACAAACCGTGGTCTACAGTAATACCACTATGAACCATGGCGAACCAACGGTTCTCGTCAGCCACGTCGGGTACAACACGGCCGGCGCCAAGAAGGCCGTCGTGCTGCTGCGTACACCGGTCGACCTACTGTCGGCCACCATCACCGACGGCGCCAGCCGGGTGCCACTGGCCGTCGGCCAGGCGGTGCCGGTGGACCGGTGGTCGCTGGGCACGTTCTGCCGCATCGACTTCAGTGACGTGCGCACGCCAGGCACCTACCAGGTCGAGGTCGACACCTCCGCCGGTGTGCACCGCTCGGAACCGTTCGTGATCGGTGACGGCCGCATCCAGGCGGCCACGATGTCCGACGGCCTCAACTACTTCAAGGCGGTGCGGTCCAGCGGCGAGATCGACCGGAAGGACCGGGCGGCCGCGTTCTACGGCGACGACTCCGGCCGGACCGTCGACGCGCGGGGCGGCTGGCTGGACGCGTCCGGCGACTTCAGCAAGTTCCTCAGCCATTTGAACTACACGCGGATGATGAGCCCACAGCAGATCCCGCTGTGCGCGTGGTCGTTCCTGGCGGCCAGGGACGAACTGCGCGCCAGCCACCCGGCACTGGCCCACGCCCTGGGTGCCCGGCTGCGCGACGAGGCGCTGCACGGCGCGGACTTCCTGGTGCGCTTCCAGTCCCCGGAAGGCTACTTCTACACGGCGATCTTCGACGCGCTCACGAAGGACCTCGCCGAGCGGGTGATCAACGCACCGCTGCAGGACAGTGTGCGCACCCAACGGTGGCAGGCGGCCTACCGGCACGGCGGCGGCGTGGCGATCGCCGCGCTGGCGCGGGCGGCCACGGCCGA
Source organism: Pseudonocardiaceae bacterium (assembly GCA_035546415.1). Taxonomy (GTDB): domain Bacteria; phylum Actinomycetota; class Actinomycetes; order Mycobacteriales; family Pseudonocardiaceae; genus DATEPR01. Next base: position 4,225 of record DASZXM010001073.1, on the reverse strand, counting down.
GGACCACGGGGACTTCACGTCGGCGCAGTACCTCGCGGCGGCACGGCGCGGGTTCGAGCACCTGGAGGAGCACAATCGGGAGTACTCCTACGACGGCACGGAATCGGTGCTGGACGACTACTGCGCCCTGCTGGCCGCGGCGGAACTGGTCAACGCGACCGGCGAGTACCGGGCGGCGGCGGAGCGCCGGGCGCGGTCGTTGATGGCCCGCTACACCGACTCCGGGCTGGGGTTCGGCTACCTGCGTGGTGACGTGGACGGCCGGCCGTTCTTCCACGCGGCCGAACCGGGCTTCCCGATCGTCGCGCTGCTGCGGTTCGCGCAGGTGTGCGCCGACTCGCCGCACAGCGCCGACGCCCGCGCGATGGCGGTACGACTGGCTCGGGACGCGGTGTGGCTCGCCGACGAGGTGGCCAACCCGTTCGGCTACGCACGCCAATACGTGCAGCCGAAGGGCGAACAGCCGCGCACGAGCTTCTTCTTCCCGCACGAGAACGAAACCGGCTACTGGTGGCAGGGCGAGAACGCCGGCATCAGCTCGCAGGCGTACGCGGCGCTGCGGGTGGCGGCGCTCCCCGAGTGCGACGAGGAACTCGCGGCCCGCCTGCGGATTCTGGCCGACGACCAGCTCCAGTGGATCCTGGGCCTGAACCCGTACGACAGCTCGATGATGCAGGGTCGCGGACGCAACCAGGCCGAATACTCGCAGGTGTACCAGAACGTGCCGGGCGGGATTCTCAACGGCATCACGGCGGGTGTCCAGGACGAGCACGACATCGCGTTCATGCCACCGGACCAGGTCGCGGCCGGCGTGACGTGGCGCTGGGCGGAACAGTGGATTCCGCACACGGCCTGGTTCCTCCTGGCGGCCTCGGCAGCCCGCTAGCCGGGCCCGCCCGGCGGGCGGGTTCCGAAACCTGTTGGCCGGCAAGGAAGAACGCGGTCCAGCCTGGGGCCGGCGCGCTCGAAACCCTTGGCCGACAACGCGGGCAACAGCCCAACGCGCGCTCGAAACCCCCAGCCAACCCAGCAACAGTTCGGCCGAGGGCCAGCAGGCTCACAATTCGTTGGCCGACAACGCAGCCAACGGCCCGGCTCCAGGCCAGCGGGCTCAAAACCCCTTGACCCGCACTGCCGCTGCCCCGATACCACCCCACCACCGCGATCCGCCGGCCGGGCGCACCGCCCGACCGGCGGATCGTCGGGTGTCAGCTCTGGTCGCCGCCGAAAGCCTGCCTGGCCTTCTCCGCGGCCTGGTCGGTCTGGTCGGCATACTTGTCGTCGGTCTTGTCGTCGACGAACTCCTTGGCCTTGTCGATTCCTTCCTCGGACTGCTCGGCATGCTTGCCGGCGAACTCCTGGACCTTGTTCTTCATGTCGTCGAAACTCATCTCGGTCCTTCCTCACCTACTGTGACCAGCGTTTCCGCCGTCGCCAGTCGGTTACCGCGGACCGTGGTCGACCTAACCGGGATGTGCCCGGACCACTCTGACGAGTGACCTAATCGGACTCGGCGAGCCTGCGGGCCAACACCACGCCGCCCACGACCGGTGGGACCGTGAGCACGCGCATCGCCCACCGCGGCAGCGACTCGCCCAGCCGCACCCGGACCCGCTCGGCCAACCGCCGCTGATGCACCAGCACGCTGCCGGCGGCGACGACCGTGTCCCCCACCGCGCCGCGCGCGACCAGCCTGCGCACCAGTTCCACCAACGCCCGGGCGGCGTCGTCGACGACCCGGTTGGCCAGTTCCGATCCCAGTTCGGCGGCCCGGAACACCGCCACCGCCGCGGCTCCCCAGTGCGCCGGGGTCGGTTCGTCGTTGACCGCCCTGGCCAGCGCTTCCGGTCCGGTGACACCGAAGTGGTCCATCAGGCAGGACGCCAGGCCGTCGTCACCCGTGCCGCGGTCGTGCGCGTCCAACACGGCGATCGTCGCCTCCCGCACCAGGGCCGGCGCACTCCCCTCGTCGCCCAGCACCCAGCCCCAGCCGCCGGCGAACAGCACGTCCCCACCGGCGTCGGTGCCCACCGCGATCGACCCGGTGCCGGCGATCAGCCCGATCCCGGCCCGCAGGCCGGCTGCCGGCACGAGCAGGGCGGCGTCGTTGACCACGGCGGCCGGCGCGTCGAGTGCCGCACCCAATGCCGCACCCAACGCGGTGCAGTGCGCTGCCGTGTCACATCCCTGGGCACCCACGCCCAGCGCGACGACCGAATCGCCGGCCGGGACCGCCCGGTGCACCCGTTCCGCCAGCCATGCCGCAGCAGTGTCCACAGGGGACGCTTCCCAGCCCTCGGCCGGGTACTCGACATCGGCCCGCGGCACGCCGTCCAGGGTCTCGACCCGCACGGCGGCCTTGGTTCCGCCGGCGTCGACCCCGACGACGACCTTCATACCCCGGCCACCTTGATGTCCGCGTTGTGGAAGACGAACTCCTCGACGTTCACGCCACGCACGCCGGCCACCTCGGCCACCAGGATCTGTGTCACCAGGATCTCCAGCACGGCCTGCTGCGCGGGCGGCAACGCCGGCACGGCAACGGAATTCACCATCGGGTCGGACACCTCGCCGCTGACCAGGATCGCCGAGTGGCCCGCGTCCACCAGCGTCCGCGCGACCGCCCGCTCCCGTTCACCGCCGAACAACACGTGCACCCCACCGCCTGCCGACTCCATGGACCCGTGCAGGTACTGCCGGGTGCTCATCCCGGTCGAGGGTATCCGGGCCACCTCGCGGAACAGCAGTGCGCTGGCCTCCGCCGTCCCGACGGCCGGGCCCGCGCCGACGAAGTCCGTCGACGTGGCCTCCGCGAACAGCGGCGCCAGCGACCGCACCTGGTCCCGCAAATCCCGTTCCACGGTGGCGAACACGTCGGCGAGGGCCGCCCAGCCCGCGTCGATCCGGCCGCCGTCCCACGCGTCGGCGAGCATGCCCAGCGCGGCGACGGTGGCCGTGTAGCCGATCGTCGACGCGTAGCTGTCCGGGATGTTGCCCAGGCCGAGCGCGTGCGTCGCGACGTCGCCGATCGGTGACGGCACGACGTTCACGACCGCGTACCGGCGCGCCGGGTCGACCGTCTCCAGCACCGCCAGCGTCTCCGTGCTCCGGCCGCTCTGCGACACGCCCACCACCGGGTGCGGGCCGGGCGGGAAGGGCAGCGGGTGGTCCCCGGCGGCCAGGCGGAACGACTCGATGCCCCGGCTGCGCAGCACCCACACCGGGGCGCACGCGGCCGCGTGGCTGGCACCGATCGCGACGAACAGCGGCCCCGGACCGGCCAGCGCGAAGTCGGCGACCGGCGCGGCGAGCCGTTCGATCGCCGCGCCGAGGTCGGCTGCCTGTCTGCCGCGCGCTTGGGCGAATGACAGAAAACCCTCGCTCACATCTGCTCCGTTCCGTCGAAGGTCTTCGCTGTCGGGTCCCAGTCGGCGGGAACGGGCACGACCGCCGGCACAGTGCTCTGGATCCGTACCGCCGTGCCGAGCGCGATCGACTCCTCGATCGCCAGCATCACGTCCACCACGTGGTAGGCCAGTTCGCCGCTGGCCCTGGGCTGCCGCCCGGTGCGGACGGCACGCGCCATTTCCACCACGCCGACGCCACGGTCGCTGGGCACCCCGATCGCCGGTTGCTCCGTCCAGTCGACCCCGGTCAGCAGGCGGGTCGGGCCGTCGAACCCGCTGACCGGCACCTCCATTGTCCCGTCGGCGCCGGTGACCTCGAACAGTTGCCGGCGCACGGGCGAGTCGAAGCTGTAGATCGACGTGCCCAGCACGCCGGACGCGAACGTGGTCAGCACACTGACGTGCGTGGACACCTCCACCGGAAACCGCCGGCCGGCGTCCGGGCCGGACCCGACGACCCGTTCCGGGCGGGGGCTCTGGCCCATCGCCGTCACGGACGTGACCGGGCCGAGCAGCTGCACCAGTGTGCTGACGTAGTACGGACCGATGTCGAACAGCGGTCCGGCGCCCTTGGCGAACAGGAACTGCGGCCGCGGGTGCCAGGCGTCCGGACCGGGCCCCTGCATCAGCGTCAGGACGGTGCGCGGCGCGCCGACCGCGCCGTCGCCGAGCAGCCGGTAGGCCGTCTGCACGGCCGGTCCGAGGATCGTGTCCGGCGCGCTGCCCACGGCCACGCCCGCCGCCCGGGCCGCGTCCAGTACGGCGCGGGCACCGGCCCGGTCGAGGCTGAACGGTTTCTCGCCCCACACGTGCTTCCC
>DASZXM010001072.1:0-2851 GCA_035546415.1 Pseudonocardiaceae bacterium | reverse complement strand
CGCCCTCCCCCGGCGTGCGGCGCCGCCCCAACCCGGGCCGGGCGGGGCGGAGTGGGGCGGACACCGCGATCAGGACAACCGACGCGATCTCCGGCGGGCGAAGTGTCCGGGGACGGCGGCGGGGCGGGCAAGGAACGGCCGTGCGGGGCGGGCGCGAACGGGTCCGGGGCGCGAAAGTTACCCGCGGCGCGGTCACCCCACGGCACGGTCACCCCCGTGGCGCGCTCACCCCGTGGTGCGACCCTCGCCGGTCACCGGACCGACGGGATGCGGGTCGCGCCGCGGCCGACGACCGTCAGCCGGCGCGCGTCCGGGGTCGCGTGCGCGAGGGAGGCGTCGAGGTCGGCGGACAGGCGTTCCGCGTCCCTGTCGGCGGCCGTCGTGCTGCCGGACAGCCAGGACCTCGGGTACCGGTGACGGGCGTTGTTGCGCTCGATGCCGTAGACGACGAGGCCGATCAGAACCAGGAGGACAACCATCTCAGTCATGGCATTAATTATCCGAGCATCGACATCCTGCCAACAGTGGCAGCTCTGACATTGTGCGTTAATATCCTGCCAGTTAGCATGAGTGCCATGTTGAACACGGTGGCGGTCGTCCTGATCGACGACGTCGCGCCGTTCGAGTTCGGCGTGCTGTGCGAGGTCTTCGGCATGGACCGGACCGACGACGGCGTGCCGCCGATCGAGTTCCGGGTGTGCGCCGAACGCCCCGGTGAGCCGATGCGCACCCAGATCCCGGGTGTGCTGATGGTGCCCGAACACGGCCTGGACGGCCTCGTCGGTGCCGATCTGGTCGCCCTGCCCGCGTACTCGATCCGCGACGAGTACCCGGCGGCCGTGGTGGCCGCCGTGCGCGCGGCGGCCGAGCGCGGTGCCACCCTGCTGTCGGTGTGCAGCGGTGCGTTCCTGCTCGGCGCGGCAGGCCTGTTGGACGGCCGGCACTGCACGACGCACTGGCGGCACGCCGACGAACTGGCGGAGCGGTTCCCGGCGGCGAAACTCGACCCGGACGTGCTGTACGTCGACGACGGCAACATCGTCACCAGCGCCGGCACGGCAGCCGGCATCGACGCGTGCCTGCACCTGGTGCGCCGCGAACTGGGCACGGCGGCGGCCAACGCGATCGCGCGGCGGATGGTGGTGGCGCCGCAGCGGGAGGGCGGCCAGCGGCAGTTCGTCGACCTGCCCATCCCGGAGTGCACGGCGGACAGCCTGCAGCCGGTGCTGGCGTGGATGGTCGAACACCTGGCCGACGAGCACACGGTTGCCGAACTGGCGAAACGGGCGAACCTGTCGGAACGGACGTTCGCCCGCCGGTTCGTCGCGGAAACCGGCACGACACCGCACCGCTGGCTCACCATGCAACGCGTGCTGCACGCGCGGCGTCTGCTGGAAGAGACACAACTGGGGACCGACGACATCGCGCTGGCGGCCGGGTTCGGCACGGCGGCCCTGCTTCGTCACCATTTCCACCGGGTCGTCGGCATATCGCCGCACGACTACCGGCGAACGTTCGCACACCGGGAGATGAGGCAGCGGCATGGAGCACGTGATTCTGCTTGACGAGGCTGGACACGCGGTCGGGACGCAGGACAAGGCCACGGTGCACCACGCGGAGACACCGCTGCACCTGGCGTTCTCCAGCTACGTGTTCAACAGGCAGGGGCGGCTGCTGCTGAGCCAGCGGGCATGGTCGAAGAAGACATGGCCGGGCATCTGGACGAACAGCTGCTGCGGCCACCCGGCGCCGGGCGAGCCGGTCGCGGACGCGGTCCGCCGCCGCCTGCGTGACGAACTGGGTCTGGCGGTCGACGAGATCGACCTGGTGCTGCCGGCGTTCCGGTACCGCGCGGTGATGGCCGACGGCGTGGTGGAGAACGAGATGTGCCCGGTGTTCCGGGTGGTCACCGACGCGGCGCCGGTGCTGAACCCGGACGAGGTCGAAGCGGTCCGGTGGGTGCCGTGGCAGCAGGTGATCACGCAGGTCAGCGCGGACCAGCTGCGCCTGTCGCCGTGGTGCCAGCTGCAGTTGGCGGAACTGGTCGCGCTGGGCCCCGACCCGGCCGCCTGGCCGGTGGGCGACACGGCCGACCTACCGCCGGCGGCCCGTCCCGTGCCGGAGCAACAACTCAGCTGACGCGAACCGCACCCACGTCCGGACGAATTCTCGATCGTGTCGTGTCGCCGCGGCCGATCCCACCATCGGCCCGGCGACCACGGTTCCGGCACCTGCCACGCACAGGTGCCGGAACCAGCGGTGTCACTGGTCGTCGTCGTCCGGGGCCGCGTGGTCCGCGACACCCGGGTGCGGGTCGCGTGACATGTCGATCAGTGGATGGCGCCCGGCGCCCTCGGGTGCGGCGTGCCGTGGGGCACCCTCGGCCTGCTGGGTCTCCTCGTTCTGCCGTGGCTCGGTCACGGTCATCCCCTCCTGTTGGAACAGCCTCTCCGTGGGTGGCCATTGTGCCCGATGCCAGAATGGGGGAATGGCAGAAGCCGCGGTCGACATGGACGCAGTGGCGCACGGCACTGCGCAACTACCCGTCAGACACCGGACGCTGGTCGCCGTGTTTGACTCACCGGTGGCCGCGTACCTGCTGCGGTACGCCGCCGATCTGGACTTCCGCGTGGTCCTGCTGGAACCCGACCCGGACCGCACGCCTGCCGTCGAAGCCCAGGTCGTGGCCGCCATCACCGACGCCGCACCCGACGCGGACACCGACGTCGTCGTCACCGACCACCACCGCGCCGAACTGGGCGTGATGCTCCGCGACGCGCTGGCCACCGAGACCCGGTGGATCGGCCTGATGGGCAACCCGCGGCTCATCGGTCCGCATCGGGAAGCGCTC
>DASZXM010001071.1:0-2635 GCA_035546415.1 Pseudonocardiaceae bacterium | reverse complement strand
CCGGACGGGCAGTTGGCGGCCCCAGGTGTGCCCGGTGAGCTGTGCATCGCGGGCCGGCCGGTGGCCAGGGGCTACCTCGGCCGGCCGGGGCTGACCGCGGCGCGGTTCGTGGCCGACCCGTTCGTGCCGGGCGCCCGGATGTACCGCACCGGCGACCTCGGGCGCCGGCGGCCCGATGGTGCGATCGAGTTCGTCGGCCGGGTCGACGAGCAGGTGAAGGTCCGCGGCGTGCGGATCGAGCTGGGCGAGGTGGAAGCCGCGCTGGCCGCGCTCGCCGGTGTGGGTCACGCTGTCGCGACCGTGCACGGCGAGGGCGCGGACCGCAGGCTGGTCGCCTACGTGGTACCCGACGGGACAGCCGGCCGGCCCGACCCGGGACGGCTGCGTGCCGACATGACCGACGCGGTGCCCGAGTACCTGGTGCCGGCCGTGTTCGTCGTCCTGGACGACCTGCCGGTCACCACGAGCGGCAAGGTCGACCGGGCGGCGCTGCCCGATCCGGGCGACCTGCTCGCCGAACGGGAGTACGTGCCACCGGTCGGCCCGGTCGAGGAGACGGTGGCCGGGCTCTGGGCCGAGGTCCTGAACGTGCCGCGCGTCGGCAGGGACGACAACTTCTTCGCCCTGGGCGGGCATTCGCTGCTGGCGATGCGACTGGTCAGCCGGGTGCGGTCGGTGCTGGCGAAGGACCTCGCCTTCCGGACGGTGTTCCTCAGTGCCACGCTGGCCGACCTGGCCGAGCGCATCGACCAGCTGCCGGCGATCGCACCGCACACCACGGGCCGGTCCACCGAACGCCGGGACCGGATGACGGCGTTGGTCGCCGACGCGCTGGCGGTCGACCGGGTGGCCGCCGAGGACAACATCTTCGACCTGGGCGGCGGCCGCGACACCGTGGAACGGCTGGCCGATGCGATCGAAGCCGAGTTCGGCCTGCCCATCAACCCGCTCGTCGTGGCCGCCCTGCCGACCGCAAAGGACCTCGCCGAATGGGTCGACGCCGGTTCCGACGACCAGGTGCTCGACGTGGTCGTGCCGCTGCGCCCGGCCACGGGCCGGACGTCGCTGTTCTGCGTGCATCCGCTCGGCGGCCTGAGTTGGCTCTACTACCCGCTCGCCCACGCCATCCCGGACACGGTCGGGCTGTACGGCATCCAGGCGCGCGGCCTGCGCCACGGTGACACGCTGCCGGCGACGCTCAGCGCGATGGCCGCCGACTACGTCGACCAGATCCGCGCCGTCCAACCCGAGGGCCCCTACCACCTGCTGGGTTTGTGCGCGGGCGGCGAGATCGCGCACGAGGTCGCCGTCCAGCTGCAACGCGACGGCCAGCGGGTCGAACTGCTGGCCATGCTGGACTCCCGGCCGACCCCGCCCGGCCGGGTGACCCAGGTGCAGCGGCTGAACGCGGTGGCACGGCACTTCGATCTGGACGTCCCCCGGGGCGAACGGCCCCACCTGACCGCCGACGTGCTGTACGAGAAGCTCTGCCAGCGCCAGGGCCCGTACGCGTTTCTCATGCGGCAGAAGGGAAGGGCGATCGTCGACTTCTACGAGAACATGATCAGGCTGGTGGACGACCACGACTTCGCCGTGTTCGACGGCGACATCCTGTTCGTCGAGGCGGCCGCCGCGCGGCCGACGGTCGAGCAGCGTTTCGCACCGCTGTGGCAGAAGTACGTCACCGGCCAGGTCGACGTGATGGCGTTGAACTACCTGCACCGCCAGCTCGCCCGTGCGGAAGTACTGGAGATGATCGGCGCCCGGGTCGCCGAACACGTGGTGGAAAGGCCGATGGCATGAGCAATCCCTTCGAGCGTGACGACATCAAGCACAGCGTCCTGGTCAACGACGAGGGCCAGCACTCGTTGTGGCCGGAGGTCGCCGACGTCCCGGCCGGCTGGCGGGTGGTCTTCGGACCGGAGACCCGGGACGCCTGCGTCGCCTACGTCGAGCGCGAGTGGACGGACATCCGGCCGGCGAGTCTGGTGGCGGAATGACCGACACGTCCAACCTGCTGTTTCTCTGGGGCCCACCGAGATCGCTGTCCACGGCGTTCCTGCGGATGATGATCGAACGCGGCGACCACGAGGTCGTGCACGAACCGTTCTCCAGCATCGTCGTGCAGGGGCACGTCACCATCGGCGGGCGCGTCGCGACGACGCACGACGAACTGGTGACGCTGTTGGCCGACCGGGCCGGCGATCGGCGGGTCTTCGTCAAGGAGACGACGGAGTACGACTACCTCAACACCGGCGGCGAGCGGGTGACCGAGATCGGCCTGCACACGTTCATCATCCGGCATCCGCGGTCGGTGATCCCCTCGCACTACGCACGCAACCCGAAGGTGACCTGCGCCGAGGTCGGTTACGAGCACCAGGTCGACGTGGCACGGCGGGCGTGGTCCGGGAAGGACGCGGGCCCCATCGTCGTCGAGGCCGAGGACCTGGTGGCGAACCCGGCCGGCGCGGTCGCGGCCTACTGTGACCACGTCGGCATACCGTTCCTGGAGTCCGCGCTGCGCTGGACGCCCCGGGACGACGACACCTGGAGCCGGACCCGGGAGTGGCACCGGGACGCGGCGGCGAGCTCCGGCTTCGACCGGCCGGCGCACGCCTACGAGCGGACCGTGGAC
>DASZXM010001070.1:0-2901 GCA_035546415.1 Pseudonocardiaceae bacterium | reverse complement strand
GCCACGTCGATCGTCCAGTTCACCGTCGACATCGCGGCCGCCGTCCAGGCGCACGACCGGGCGGGGATGAACGCGTTCACGCACCGGTTCCAGTCGCTGCCCGGCGCGCACCTCACCTTCTACACGGTCGGCCCGCAGCTGTTCTACGTCGGCGTCGTCGTGTTGGCGATCACGCTGGCGGTCGCCGACGTGACGCCGTGGTGGAGTCCGATCCTGGTGACCGCGGGCGTGAGCCTGCCGGTGGTCACGCTGGACCTGATCCCGATCGGCGCCGTGCTCCTGTTGATCGGCCTGCTGCCCCTGATGCGGCCCGTGCGCGTGTCAGAGCTGGTGTAACGGGATCGAGTTGGCGATCGCCTGGTAGCCGGCGTCCCCGGGGTGCAGGTGGTCGCCGCTGTCGTAGGCGGGCAGCATCGCCAGCGGGTCGGCCGGGTTCCGGACGGCGGCGTCGAAGTCGAACACCGCGTCGTAGGCGCCGCCGTGCCGGATCCAGTCGTTCACGGCCGACCGGGTCGCCTCCAGCGTGGGGCTGTAGTCGGTCCACCCCTTGAAGGGTGTGAGCGTCGCGCCGATGACACGCAGGCCGCGGGCCCTGCCCTGGCTGATCAACTGCCGGTGCGCCGCCGTGATCCGGGCCGGGTCGGTCTGGTGCGGGTCCTGCTGGATGTCGTTGATGCCCAACAGCACGATCATCGTCCGTGCCGCGGTCTTGGCCAGCACGTCCCGGTCGAACCGGGCCAGCGCGTTGATCCCGAAACCGCCGCCGTCCAGCAGCAGCCGGTTGCCGCTGATGCCGGCGTTGACCACGCCGAACTGCTGGTGCGCGGGCAGCCGGGCGATGCGCGCGGCGAGTTGGTCGGGCCAGCGTCGGTTGGCGTCCCACGTGGACCCGACGCCGTCGGTGATCGAGTCGCCGAGGGTGACGATCGCACCGCGGCTCTCGGCGAGCACGTCGACGCCGTCCACGTAGTGCCACACCTGGGTCGTTTGGTCGAACGCGGCGCCGGACACGTCGGACGCGTGGTCGCCGTCGGTGGTGAAGAACGATGTCTGGCCGGCGTAGGGGTGGTAGGTGACCGGTCCGGACGGCGTCGGCACGAACGTGGTGACCAGCAGGTCAGCACCGGTCGGCACGGTCAGCGCGACGGGGTCGCTGAACACGTCGGCACCGGTGGGGATGGTCATCGACCGCTGTCCGCTGAACGTCAGCTCGCGCAGCGTGCCCGGCACGGCATCGGCGACGCCGGGTTTCGCGGCGAGCGCGACCGTCACGTGTCCCATGTCCACCGGCGCGGCGCCGAACGCGTTGGACAGCCGCACCCGCACGGCGTGTCCGCCGATGCTGGCGTGCAGCGCGGACCGGATGGAGTAGTTCGGGTAGCCGTTGTCGGTGACTCCGGCACCGGCCGCCGCCGCCCACGTGCCGACCCAGCCGAGGTCCCGCTGCTGACCGGCCGCCGCGGCCCCGGACAACGCCACGGCGGCCGCCGCGCCACCGGTGCCGGCAAGCAACCGTCGCCTGGAGAACACACCCATGTCGATCCCTCCGCCTGCGCCCGCCTTCCCGGCGAAGCCGGACTTCGTCGCTCCACCATCGCCGTTGTCCGGTGGACACGGTCAGCCACCAAACGCAGTAGCACGTTCACAATCCACGCGGCCGAGTTGACCGAACGCGAATACCGCTCGCAATCCGCCGGTACCGCGCCGCACTACCGGTGCGCCCGCGCGTACGCCGCCAACACATCAGCCGGAATCCGACCCCGGTCCCCCACCGAAAACCCGTTCTCCCGCGCCCACAACCGCACCTCACCCCGTGCCGACACGTCCACCGGCCGCCGAACCGCCGATCCCTGCGGCACCCGCGCCCGGATGTCGGCCGCCGGCCGCGCCTGCGTCATCGCGGGCGGCGGCGCCAGATGGGACACCGTCGCATCCGGCGGCGCCAGGTCGGCGAGGTGTTCGTGGTGGCTGAGCACCACCACCTGCCATTCACGGGCGAACTCCGCCAGTACCCGCAGGGCCGCGGCCGACCGCTCGTCGTCGAACGTCATGAGCACGTCGTCCAGGACCACCGGCAGTGCCGGTAGGCCGCGCGCCAGCCGATCCTGTTGCAGGGACGCGATTCCGGCCAATCGCAACGCGAGGAACACCTGGTCGGCCGTGCCTTCGGACAGGTGCGCCGGGTCGCGCATCTCGTCGTCGGCCGCGACCACCACGAGCGACCGGTTCGCCGCGCGCAACGCCACGTACCGCCCGCCGGTCAGCCCTTCCAGGATCCGGCCGGCCTCGGCCAGCAATGGCGACGCATGTTTCCGTTCGTACGCGTCGAGTTCCGCGCCGAGCACGGTCCGCTGGATGTGCACGACCAGGTACCGCTCGACGGACTCGGTCAGCACCGCGAGCCGTTCCTCGGCCCTGGCGTGCAGTTCCGCGGCGCCCGTGCGGCCGACTAGGTCGCGTTCCCGTTGGGCCGCCTCGCCCTGCGCCGTCAGCGCGGCGCGCAGGTCGGCGTCGGCCGCCGCGAGGTCCGCATCGGCCTGCGCCAGCCCGGCCCGCAGCACCGCCGGTTCCTGCGTGGCGAGTTCCGCGACCGCGTCGTCGGGCACCGCGACCCGGACCAGTGCGGTGAGCCGGTCGATGTCCGCCGTCAGCTCGACCAGTCGCCGACCGCGCTCGGCCGCCGCGTCCAGGTCGTCCGTGCCGACCTCCGCGCGCAGCTCCGCCAGTCGCGCCACGGCGTCCGCGTGGCCCCGCCGCCGTTGCGCCACGGCGTCGGCCATGGCCGCGATGCGGTCGTCCAGTTCGCCTGCCGCGACGCGCGCCGCGTCGGTGCGTTCCAGGAGTTCGGCCAGCGCCGTGCTGTCGTCGACACCGTGCCGCTCGGCGAGCACGGCGACCTCC
>DASZXM010001069.1:0-8271 GCA_035546415.1 Pseudonocardiaceae bacterium | reverse complement strand
GCCGATCGACGTCGACCAGCCCTACGACGTCGCCGACACCCTGCCCGACGACGACGCCCTGGTCGACTGGTACCGCACCGGGCACGCCGAACTGGTGCACACGCTGGAGAAGGCACCGGCGACCCTGGCCTGCTGGGCGTTCCTGCCGGCGCCGGGGCCGCTGGCGTTCTGGGCGCGGCGGCAGGCCCACGAGACGACCGTGCACCGGGCGGACGCCGACTCGGCGACCGGTCCGGGCACGTCGGCGCCGGTACCGGCGGACGTGGCGTGCGACGGCATCGACGAGCTGCTGACGTGCTTCGTGTCCGGGCGCAACCGGCGGCTGCGGGCCAAGGCCGAGCGCACGCTGGGCGTGCACGCGGTGGACGTCGACGCGCACTGGCTGGTGCGGATCGGCCCGGGCCTGCCGCACGCCGAGCGGGTCGCCGGCGACGTCCCGGCCGACGAGTCGGTGTCCGGTGCGGCCGCGCCGCTGTACCTGGCGCTGTGGAACCGGGCACCGTGGGACCGGCTGACGGTCACCGGGACGTCGGCCGACCGCCTCGCCGACCTGTGGGCGTCGTGCGTGAACGTCCGGTGGTCGTGACAAACACCCGCGGGACGACCTGGATCACCACACCTAGGCGAGGACGACCTTCCCGGCCTCGATCCGGATCGGCACCGTGCTCAGGCCGTGCGGTGCGGGGCCGCGTTCCAGGGCACCGGTCGTCGCGTTGAACTGGCTGCCGTGCGCCGGGCACGTGATCACGTTGTGCACCGGCGGGCTGACCTTCGCGCCCGCGTGCGGGCACGTCGGGTCGAACGCCTTGATCTCGCCCGCGGCCGGCGCGGTCAACAGGACCAGGCCGTTCGTGCCGGCATCCACCAACGCGCCGCCGCCGACCGGGATGTCGCTCACCTTCGCCAGCACCGTGCCCGGTTTGGCCGAGCCCGCGCCACCGACCCGGGTGGGTTCGCACGCCGTCAGCACCACCGGTGCGGCCAGGCCCAACGCCAACCCGCACAGCACCTGGCGACGGTTCGGTCCAGCGCTCACTCCGCGTGCTCCGCCGCGTACCTGCGGTGCAGGGCGCGCAGCTCACGGATCGCGACGACGGCGCGCTCCCCGTCCATCGCCTGGATCGCGACCACCGGGACGTATTCGTCGGCCGGCAGTTCCAGCCGGGCCCACGGGGCGCCGTCGGGGAAACTGACCGCCCGGATCAGCGACCACGGCACCTTCTGGCCGAAGAAGGCGTTGCGGACGTGCACCCCCTCGTCGTCGGCGACCACGCGCGGCCGCACGAACACCAGCGCACCGCAGGCCAGCACGACCCCGATCGCGAACAGCGCCGCCCGGTCGGAGTTGCCGAACTCCACGCCCGTCGACCCGCTCCGCAGCAGCAGCGCCACCACGGTGAAGACCACCACGAGCGCCACGGCCACGGGGATGACGATCAGCCGCACCTTGTGCGGACGCACCACCAGCGGCGTTGTCACCGAGTCAGTCATGGAACCCCTTCTCGGTCCACGGCTGGCGCAGGCCGCGCAACACCAGCGCCGCCTCCAGCGCGGCGACACACGCTTCGAAACCCTTGTCCTCGGCCGAGTCCGGCAGGCCGCAGCGGTCCAGTGCCTGGGCCTCCGTGTCGCAGGTCAGCACGCCGTTGCCGACGGGGGTCGACTCGTCCAGCGCCACCCGGGCCAGCCCCGAGGTGAGCGCGTCGCACACGTACTCGAAGTGCGGCGTGCCACCGCGGATGACCGCGCCCAGCGCGACGACGGCGTCGTGGTGCTTGGCCAGGGCCTGGGCGATCACCGGCAGTTCGATGGAGCCGGCGACCCGGACCACCGTCGGCTCCCCGATGCCGGCGTCCTTCGCCGCGGCGAGCGCCCTGGTCAGCAGGGCGTCGGTGATCTTGCTGTGCCAGCGGGCCGCGACGATGCCCAGTCGCATGCCCTCGCACGCGACGATCTCGTCGTAGTCCGGCCGACCCTCACTGCTCACTTCGTCGTTCTCCTCGTGACTGTCCGGGTGGTTGTCCGACCCGTCAGGCCTTGTCCTCGCCGGCCGCCTGCTGCGCGGGTTCCAGTCCGTCGAGGTCACCGAGACCGTCGAGCACGTGGCCCATCCGGTCCCGCTTGGTGCGCAGGTAGCGCAGGTTCTCCGGGTTCGGCGCGATCGGCAGCGGCACCCGGTCCACCACCCGCAGCCCGTAGCCTTCCAGACCGACCCGCTTGGCCGGGTTGTTGGTCAGCAGCCGCATCGACTTCACGCCCAGGTCACCGAGGATCTGCGCACCGGTGCCGTAGTCGCGGGCGTCCGCGGGCACGCCCAGCGCGAGGTTCGCGTCCACGGTGTCGTGGCCGTTGTCCTGCAACTGGTAGGCCTGCAACTTGTGCAACAGGCCGATGCCCCGGCCCTCGTGGCCGCGCACGTACAGCACGACACCCCGGCCTTCGGCGGCCACCATCGCCAGCGCCGCGTCCAACTGGGGGCCGCAGTCGCAGCGCAGCGAACCGAACACGTCGCCGGTGAGGCACTCGGAGTGCACGCGGACCAGCAGGTCCTCGCCGTCACCGATCTCGCCGTACACGAGGGCGACGTGCTCGATGCCGTCCAGCAGGCTGTCGTAGCCGACGGCCCGGAACACGCCGTGCGCGGTCGGGATGCGTGCCTCGGCGACCCGGGCGACCTGCTTCTCGTTGCGCCGCCGGTAGGCGATCAGGTCGGCGATGGTGATGATCGGCAGGTCGTGGTCGGCGGCGAACACCTCCAGCTCGTCGCGCCGAGCCATGTCGCCCTCGTCCTTCTGGCTGACCAGCTCGCACAGCACGCCCGCCGGCCGCAGCCCGGCCAACCGGGCCAGGTCGACGGCGGCCTCGGTGTGCCCGGGCCTGCGCAGCACGCCGCCCTGCTTGGCGCGCAACGGCACCACGTGCCCGGGCCGGGTGAAGTCGGCCGGCCGGGACGTCGGGTCGGCGAGCAGCCGCATCGTGTGCGCGCGGTCCGTCGCGGAGATGCCGGTGGACACACCGGCGGCGGCGTCCACCGTCACCGTGTACGCGGTGCCCCTGCGGTCCTGGTTCGTGTGGTACATCGGGGGCAGGTCGAGCCGGTCGCAGTCCGACTCCAGCAGCGGCACGCAGATGTACCCGGACGTGTACCGCACCATGAACGCGACCAGTTCGGGCGTTGCCTTCTCCGCCGCGAAGATCAGGTCGCCCTCGTTCTCACGGTCCTCGTCGTCCACGACGACGACCGCCTTGCCCTCACCGATGGCCCGCACGGCCAGTTCGACGCTCGCGAAGTTACTCACCTGTCGCCTCCGCGGCCATTGTCCTCCCCGAGCCGGGCGAGGTGGGGGGTGGCCAGCCTCTCCACGTACTTTGCTAGTACGTCGACCTCCAGGTTCACTTGATCGCCCGGCTCGCGCTCACCCAGCGTGGTCAGCGACAGCGTCGTCGGGATGAGCGCCACGGCGAAGTGGTCGTCACCGGCCTCCACGACGGTCAGGGAGACGCCGTCCACGGCGATCGACCCCTTCTCCACCACGTATCTGGCCAGCCGTTCGGGCATCGCGAACCTGGTCAGGCCCACGGCGTCCCGGGACAGGAACACGCCGGTGCCGTCCACGTGGCCCTGCATGATGTGGCCGCCGAGGCGGTCCCCGACGGACATCGCACGCTCCAGGTTGACCCGGTCGCCAGCGTGCACCTTGTCCAGGCTGGACCGTTCCAGTGTCTCGTTCACCACATCGACGGTGAACCGCCCGCCGCCGACGTCGACGACGGTCAGGCACACCCCGTTGACGGCGATCGAGTCGCCGTGCTTCGCATCGGCGGCGACCAGCGGTCCGGCCACCGTGAGCCGGGCCGCGTTGGGCACCTGCTCGACGTCCACCACTTCGCCACGTTCCTCGACGATCCCCGTGAACACGTCCGTCTCCTCCTGTGCGGTGCCGCCCCGCTCAACGGATCGGAACGGCGGACACCCGCAGATCCGATCCACTCATGGTGGCCTCTTCGACCGTGAACTCGTGTGCGGCGGTGATGGTTGCCACTCCGGCGTCGGCCAGCGCGAGCGGGCCGGCACCGAGCAGTTTCGGCGCGACGTACGCCAGCACGCGGTCCACCAGCCCCGCCGCCAGGAACGCGCCGGCCAGCGTCGGCCCGCCTTCCAGCAGGACGTCGACGACGGCTCTGTCCTTGAGTGTGTTTAGCACCTCGGCGGGATCACGGGATCGGATGTGCACAGTCCGGGCGCTGTCGTCCAGGATATGGGAACCGGGCGGTATGTCGCCCGTGCCGACCACGACCCGCAGCGGCTGCCGGGTGAGCCCGTCGTCCAGGCGCGCGGTCAGGCTCGGGTCGTCCACCCGGACGGTCCCGGTGCCGACCATGATGGCGTCCACCCGCCTGCGCATCCGGTGCACGTCGACCCGGCTCTGCTCTCCGCTGATCCACCGACTGGTGCCGTCGGCGGCGGCGACCCGCCCGTCCAGCGTCATCGCGTACTTCCAGGTGACGTGCGGCCGACCGGTCGCGACATAGTGCAGCCAGGCCCGCAGCGCCCCCCGGCGCACGTCGTCGGCGCATACCCCCTGCCGCACGTCGACGCCGGCGGCACGCAGCTTCGCGGCCCCACCGGCGGCGGCCGGGTTCGGATCGGTCACGGCGAAACAGACGGTGGCGACCCCGGCGGCGACCAGGGCGTCGGCGCACGGCGGGGTGCGCCCGTGGTGCGCGCACGGCTCCAACGTGACCACGGCGGTACCGCCCCGCGCCCGAGCACCGGCCTCGGCGAGCGCCCCCACCTCGGCATGCGGCCCACCGGGCGGACTGGTGGCACCGACACCGACGACGTTGCCGTCGCGGTCGAGGACGACGGCCCCGACGGGCGGATTGGGGCTCGTGGTGCCGCGAACCCGCTCACCAGCGGCAATGGCCTGCGCCATGGCAGCCCGCAACAGATCATCACCGACCATGCCGCCGGTCATGTCTCGGCTCATGTCGCGGCTCATGTCTCGGCTCATGTCGCAGCCCCGCCGGCCGTCGCCGTGCCGCTGCCGGTCACGCCGTCGCCGGTCACGCCTTCGCCGGTCACGCCGCCGGTCACATCGTCGCGGGTCACGTTGTCGCCGGTCACGGGCGGTGGGCTTCGGCCTTGGCGGCTGCCGCCTTGGCTCGTAGGTTCGCCACGGCCGCGGCGGGATCGTCGGCCGCGTAGACGGCGGACCCGGCGACAAAGCAGTCCACACCGGCCGCGGCGGCCGCGGCGATGGTGTCGTCGTTGATGCCGCCGTCGATCTCGACGAGCACGGTCAGCTCACCGGCATCGACCAGCCGCCGTGCCTGCCGCACCTTGTCGAGCACCTCCGGCATGAACCGCTGGCCGCCGAACCCTGGCTCCACGGACATCACGAGCAGCGTGTCGTAGTGCCGGAGCAGGTCGACGTACGGTTCCAGCGGCGTCCCCGGCTTCACCGACAGCCCGGCCTTCGCACCGGCCGCCCGCAGGTTCGCGGCGAGCCGAACGGGATCGCCGGCGGCCTCGACGTGCACGGTGACGTTGTACGCGCCCGCTTCGGCATACCCGACGGCCCACCGGTCCGGGTCGTCGATCATCAGGTGGCAGTCCACCGGGATGTCGGTGTGCTTCAACAGCGACTCGACGACGGGCAGCCCGATGGTCAGGTTGGGCACGAAGTGACCGTCCATGACGTCCACGTGCAACCATTCGGCACCACGCACGGCGGCGGCCTCGTCCGCAAGACGCGCGAAGTCGGCGGACAGGATGCTGGGCGCGATCATCGGCTCGGTCGGCACACCGTCGAGTCTAGAAAGGTCGGAACTGCGCGGCTCGCGTGCCTGGTCCGCCACCGGCAGCACCGCCCGTCGACATGCCCGCAACGCGCCACACCACACCGGATGGGCGAGGCCTACCACCGCGCCACGCCACCGGGAAGGACACGCCCGATAACGGACCGCGCCTCAGCGCGGAGCCGGCAGCAGGAAGCCGGCAGCGCCAACCTCACAGCGCCAAACCCACAGCGCGAACCCGCAGCGCCAAATCCCGCGACGCTAAATCCCGCGGCGCCAACCCCGCACCGCCAAACCCCGCAGCGCGAAGGCGGCGGCGCCAACCCGCAGCGCCAGCCCGGAGCGCGACCCCCCGGCGCGAAGGCGGCAGTGCGAAGCCTGCTGCGGGAGGCCGGCAGCGGGAGGCCGGCAGGGCGGCTCGTCAGGGCGTTGGCAGGTCGGCTGCGACGGCCGCCGCGTCGTCGGCCTGCTGGCCGGTTGCCTGCCCGGTGGCGGGTTCGGCCTCGGCGACGGTCAACCGTGCACCCACCAGCCGGGAACCGAAGTGCTTGGCGGTGAACCGCACGGCGGGCAGCCCGACGGCCCGGCCACTGATCGCCGCGATGTCCCCGGTCCCGTAGGTATCCTCGACGTCCCGCAGTTTTGTCGCATTCGCCGAGGATGACATTCGCACCCAGACAATGGACACGACAATGACATTTCCCGCACCGTCGCGGAGTGCGACCAACTCTTCCGTCAACGATGCACACGGCGTGCGCAGGAGAAACGCCCGGACCTTACCGGTCGCGCGTGCCGCGCATTTCGACGTCCGCTCAACGGTGCCACCGACGCGCGTCAGGCCGACACTCCGCCATGCCGCGATGGCGTTTCCGGCCAGCGCGGCACGTTCACCGCCTGCCAGATCCCCGGTGGTGTCGGCGGAACTCAGTGTCGCGGTGGTCGGACCGTGCCCGGTGACGGCGGCCAGGAGGAAGAGCACGGCACCGACGGTCACGGCGCGTCCGCCCTTTTTCTTCTTTTTCTCCTCCTCCGGCGGCGGAGTCGGCGGCTTGGGCTTCGCGAAGAGCGGCATCCGAAAAGCGTACCGACGCCGGGGAATTCCACCATGGACAATTCCTGCCGCGGTCGGACAAATTCAGGACAACACCGGCCACTTGTGTCCCACGATCAGAGCAAATCCAACAATGGAGTCCACGGCTCCGGGGGGTCGGCGTCGGAGATGTGGGCGCCTGCCCCGCGCAGTGTGTCGAGGTGGCCTGCGAATGCCGGGTGGGCGCGTTGCGGTTCGCCCGCCTGTGGGCGGATGACGAGTGGGACCGCGGCGCCCAGTGCTTCGCACAGTTGGGTCAGGGCCTGGTTGTCCGCTATGCCCAGGGCCAGTTTGGCGATCGAGTTGGCCGTTGCCGGGGCGAACAGGTAGGCGTCCGCCATGCCGTACGGGGATTGTTCGCCCGGCATTCGGCCGGTCGAGCGGACCGGCAGGTCGGTCAGTGCCTGGAGCTTCGCCACTTCACCGGTGGCCGACAGCCAGGCCGCGGCCGTCGGGGTGAGCGTGACCGCGACCCGCCAGCCGCGGGCGAGCGCCGGTTCGGCCAGTTCCGGGCGCAGCCGGCGTTCCACGTCGAACCCGGCCGACGCGACCAGGCACACCAGCACTATGCGGGCCTGCGCAGCAGTGCGCAGAACATCGCATCCGTGCCCTGCCGGTGCGGCCACAGCTGCACGTACGGCCCGTCACCCAGCGCCGGGACACCCGGGAAGCACTCGCGCGCGTCGAGCACCTCCGCGTCGGTGCGCCGCAGCACGTCCGCGATCAGACCGCTCGTCTCGGACAGGTGCGGCGAGCACACCACGTACGCGACGACACCGCCGGGACGGGCCAGCCGCAGTGCGGACATCAGCAGTTCCCGCTGCAGCCGGGCCAGCTCGGCTACGTCGCCGGGTGTGCGGCGCCAGCGGGCCTCCGGTCTGCGGCGCAGCGCGCCCAGCCCGGTGCACGGGGCGTCGACCAGGATCCGGTCGAACGTGTTCTCCGGCAGGTCGGGGGTGCGGCCGTCGTCGACGTGCACCGTGACCGGCAGGCCGTCGGTGGCCGACCGCACCAGGTCGGCGCGGTGCGGAGCCTTTTCGACGGCGTCCACCGTCGCTCCGTTCAACCCGGCCAGCGCGCCGAGCAGCACCGCCTTGCCGCCGGGGCCGGCACACAGGTCCAGCCACCGGGAGTCGTTGCCGACCAGCTTCGCCCTGGTCAGCGCGACCGCACACAGCTGGGAACCCTCGTCCTGGACGGCCGCCAGCCGCTCGCGCACCGGGTCCAGGTCGCCCGGGTCACCCGCACCCGGTTCCAGGTGCACGCCGTACGGCGAGTACGGCGCCACCTCGCCGCCGGTCATCGCCGCCAGTTCCTCGGCCGTCACCTCGCCGGGCCGTGCCGCCAGGTGCACGGCCGGACGCTGGTCGTCGGCCGCC
>DASZXM010001068.1:0-2662 GCA_035546415.1 Pseudonocardiaceae bacterium | reverse complement strand
GATCGTGTAAATGCCTATCGGCTGATCGGCGGCCAGCGCCTGAACGGGTTCACCGCAGGCGTGGTGGGCTGCCAGGCGGCCCTGTTCCATCGACGTCGCCGCCAGCGCCGGAAAACCGATCACGTCGCCCACCGCGTAGATGTGTGGCTTTTCCGTGCGGAAGTACTCGTCGACCTTCACCCGGCCCCGGGCGTCCGCCGCCAGGCCGGCGTTCTCCAGGGTGAGACTGTCCGTCATGCCCTGGCGGCCGGCCGAGTACATCACGACCTCCGCCGGGATCTTCTTGCCGCTCTCCAGGACCGCGATCGCACCCTGCTTGTGGCGTTCCACCGCCGCGACCGTCTCCCGGAACCGGAACGTGACCGCGAGATCCCGCAGGTGGTACTTCAGCGCCTCGACGACCTCGACGTCGCAGAAGTCGAGCATCCGTTCCCGTGACTCGACGACCGTCACCTTCGTGCCCAGTGCGGCGAACATCGACGCGTACTCGATGCCGATCACGCCGGCGCCCACCACGACCATCGACTGTGGCACGCGCTGCAGGTGCAGGATGCCGTCCGAGTCGATGATCGTCCTCTCGTCGAAGTCCACTGTGGCCGGACGAGCCGGCTGGGTGCCGGTGGCGATGACGATCCGGTCCGCCGTGACCTTCTGTTCCCGGCCCGTTCCGTCCACCACCTCGATCGTGTGATCATCGAGGAAACGGCCCATTCCGGGCAGCATGGTCACGTGGTTGCGGGCCAACTGGCTGCGGATGACCTCGATCTCGCGCCCGATGACGTGGGTGGTCCGGGTCAGGAGGTCGGCCACCGTGATGTCGTCCTTGACCCGGTAGCTCTGGCCGTACATCTCCCGCTGGTTGAGGCCGGTCAGGTAGAGCACCGCCTCGCGGAGCGTCTTGGACGGGATGGTGCCGGTGTTGATGCACACCCCGCCGATCATGTCGCGGCGCTCGACCACCGCTGCCCGCTTGCCCAGTTTCGCCGTCGCGATCGCGGCCTTCTGACCACCGGGGCCCGACCCCAGTACCAGCACGTCGAAGTCGTACACGCCGGTCAGTCTGCCAGTGCACCGCGCGCCGCAGAAGCCGGACGCGAGGCATACTGTCGCACACGGATGGAGGTGGGGCGCATGGCCATCGTCTCGCGTGGCTTCACCGGGCGGCCGCACGCCGATCGCGCGGAACTGCCGCCCGGGCAGTACCTGACGAAGGACTTCCCGGTGTTGTCCGCCGGCCCGACGCCGGTGGTGCACCGGGACGACTGGCGGTTCACGATCACCAACGAGACCGGCCAGCGGTACGCGTGGGACTGGCGGGAGATCCACGCGCTGCCGTCCGAGCGGTTCACCGTGGACCTGCACTGTGTGACGCGCTGGTCGAAGCTGTCGACCGCCTGGGAGGGCGTGTCGCTGGACACGCTGTTCGCCGACGTGGACACCGCCGCCGACTACGCGATGGTCCACTCGCACGGCGGCTACACCACGAACCTGCCCCTGGCCGACCTGTTGGACGGCCAGGCGTGGATCGCGTTCAAGTTCGACGGTGAGGACCTCGCCGCCGAGCACGGCGGGCCCGCTCGGCTGCTCGTACCGCACCTGTACCTGTGGAAGAGTGCGAAGTGGGTCAGCGGCATCACCCTGGCCCACGAGGACGAGCCCGGGTTCTGGGAGAGCCTCGGCTACCACAACTACGGAGACCCATGGCGCGAGCAGCGGTACTGGGGCGACTGACCTGGCGGGTCGCCACCGTCGTCGACACCCGGCAGGAGACCGCGACCGCGCGGACGATCGTGCTCGACGTGCCGGGCTGGCCGGGCCACCTCGCCGGCCAGCACGTCGACATCCGGGTCACCGCCGAGGACGGGTACTCGGCCGTGCGCTCTTACTCGATGTCCTCGGTCGGCGAGGACGACCGGGTCGAGGTCACCGTCGAGGAGGTCGAGGGCGGGGAGGTGTCGCCCTACCTGACCCAGGTGCTCGCCGTCGGTGACGAGATCGAGGTGCGCGGCCCGATCGGTGGCTGGTTCGTGTGGCGGCCCGAGCAGACCGAGCCCGTGCAGCTGATCGCCGGCGGCTCCGGGATCGTGCCATTGATGGCGATGATCCGGGCGCGCGCGTCGGCCGGGCGGGCCGTGCCGTTCCGGCTGCTGTATTCCACGCGCGGCCCCGAGTCCGCCATCTACGCGGCCGAGCTGCGCACACCGGTCGGCGGGCTGGACGTCACGTACGCCTACACGCGGCACGCGCCGGACGGCTGGCCGGGCATGGTGGGCCGGATCGGCGAGACGGTCGTCGCGAACGCCACGTGGCCCGCCGCGTTCGAACCGACGTGTTACGTGTGCGGGCCTACCGGGTTCGTCGAACGGGCGACCCGGCTGCTCGTGGCGGCCGGCCACGACCAGGCGTCGATCAGGGCGGAGCGGTTCGGGCCGAGTGGAGGGCGATCCCGATGAGTGACGATGACTTCACCGACGACTTCACCAATGACTTCACCGACGTCAACACCGTCGCCGGTGAGCTGCGGGAGGTGTTTGCCGTCGACCTGACGACGGCGACCGGCCGGTGCGCGGGCTGCGGGCGGACGGGGCCGCTGGCGCAGGCCAAACTGTACGGCCGGTCACCGGGGGTCGTCATGCGCTGCCGGGACTGTGACACGGTGCTG
>DASZXM010001067.1:0-2425 GCA_035546415.1 Pseudonocardiaceae bacterium | reverse complement strand
CCAACCGCCATCGTGTCACCGGGTCGGGTCGCTGGTCAGCGCCTGGCCGACTCCGGTTCCCGCTCGTCGGCCTCGGCGGGCTCCTGCCGCGCCGGCTTGCGGACCAGCGTTACGGCGATCAGGGTGCCGACGGCGGCCGCGATCCCACCCAGCACGAACGCCACGTGGTATCCGCTGGTCATCGCCGCCTTCGCGGGCTGGTGAGCGCCCGCGGCCCGCGCCTCGGCAACCGTCGCCAGTACGGCCAACCCGATGGAACCGCCGATCTGGCGGGCCGTGTTGACCAGTCCGGAGGCCAGACCGGACTCCTCGCGGGCGGTCGCGGTCGCGATCACCGTGCCGGCCACGAACGCCGACGCCACGCCGACCGCCATGACCAGGGTGGGCACCAGGACGTCGCCCAGATACGTGCCGTGCACCGGCAGCAGCGCGAACAGCAGCATTCCCAGGCCGGACAACAGCATCCCGGCGACCAACACCACGCCGCCGCCCCATCGTGCGCAGAGCTTCCCGGCCATGCGGGAACTGATCGCGATGACGGTCGCCATCGGCACGAACGCCAAGCCGGCCTGGATCGGCGTGTAGTCGAGGACCTGCTGCAGGTACAGCGTGACGAAGTACCACATCGACAGCATCGCGAAGCCCAGCAGGAAGACCACGATGTTGGCGGTGGTCAGCTCCCGCTGGCGGAAGATCCGCAGCGGCAGCAGGGGGTTGCGGGCGACGCGGGCCTCGATGACCACGAAGACGGCCAGTAGCGCGACACCCACCAGCAGCGGTACGAGTGTGCGGGCGGAGCCCCAACCGTAGCTGTCGGTGCCGACAACGGCGTAGATGAGCGTCGCCAGACCGGCGGACACAGCCACCGCGCCTACTACGTCCATGCTGCCGGAACGCTTCGCGGCAGGCCGGTCGGCCGGCACGTAACGGCTGGCGGCGAGCACGGCGACGACACCGATCGGCACGTTGATGAACAGCACCCAGCGCCAGTCGACCAGTTGCGTGAACAGCCCGCCGAGCAGCATCCCGATCGCGCCGCCCGCGCCGCCGGTGGCGCCCCAGGCGCCGAGGGCGTGGTTGCGTTCCTCGTGTTCGGTGAACGTGGTGTTCAGGATCGACAAGGTGACCGGTGCGAGCACGGCCGCGCCCAGACCCTGCACGCCACGGGCCAGCACCAGGGTGAGGCCGTTGGGCGCCAGGCCACCGATCAGGGACGAGCCGGAGAACAACACGAAACCCCAGAGGAAGACCGACCGCTTGGTCAACAGGTCGGCGATCCGTCCGCCGAGCAGCAGGAACCCCGCGAACACGACCGTGTAGGCGTTCACCACCCACTGTAGGGACGCGGTGGAGAAGCCCAGGTCGTTCTTGATCGACGGCAGTGCGACGTTCACGACGGACACGTCGAGCACGACCATGAACTGGCCAGCGCAGCAGAGCAGCAGTATGTACAGTTTGTCGCGTTTGCTCAGTTCCGCGTACATACGTCGACGGTAAAGATTAGAGCGGACTCCAAGTCAAGGTTACGGGTGTGCACCACTGGTTACCCTGGGAACATGACGGTTCTAGCCACGGAACCCCTCAGCATCGCGGACGCGGCGGCCAAGACCGGCATCAGCACGCACACCCTGCGGTTCTACGAACGCGAGGGCCTGTTGACGGCACCGGTCGCACGCAACGGTTCCGGATGGCGTCGATACTCGCCGAAAGACCTGGAGTGGATCGTCGTCTGCACGAAGCTGCGCGCCACGGGGATGCCGCTGCGCGCGATCCGCAGATACGCCGAACTGGTCCGGAGCGGCCCGGGCAACGAGGTGGAGCGGCTGGCCCTGCTGGAGGAGCACCAGTCGGTGCTGCGCGCCCGCCTGGCCGAATTGCGGGAGAACATGGAACTGATCGACTACAAGGTCGATGTGTACAAGAAGCGCCTTGCGGACGGAGACGCGGACGAACTCTGGTCCGCTCAGCGGTAACTCTGCCGGACCCGGTCGGCGGATTCGCGTTTCCGATACGCCTCATGCCATTCCACCGGCCGCCCCTGCGTCACGCGGCCGGTTTGCGGTCGGTGGCACCCAGGCGTTGTGCGGCCGTTTCGAGGACCAGGGCCGCCGCTCCCCGGACGCCCGCGCTGTCGCCGAGCGCACCGGCCACGATGCGCAGCGCGCGGTTGTGCGACGTCATCACCAGGCGGGTCAGTGTGCGGCGCATTGGCGCCAGCAGGGTCTCGCCCGCCGTGCTCAGATCGCCGCCCACCACGACCAGTTCCGGGTTGAGCAGCATCACCGTGGGCGCGAGTGCCCGGCCGACCGCGTCCGCCGCGTCCTCGACCGCACGTCGTGCGCCCTGGTCGCCCGCATCGAGCAGGGCGTCGAGTTCGGCGGGTGACACCGGTCGGCCGCGGCCGCGGCGCAGCAGCGCCGTGATC
>DASZXM010001066.1:0-5755 GCA_035546415.1 Pseudonocardiaceae bacterium | reverse complement strand
CGTGGTGTCCAGGACGATGAACAAACTCGGGCCCACGCATCCGGCCGTCGCCGAGTTCGCCGATGCTACGTCGCGGGCGAACTGTGACATCGACCCGATGCCGTTGTGACACGTCGGCCGCCGGCCAGCCAGTCGGCCAGGTCGTCGACCGACGGCGCGGTGCCGGTCGTCTCGGCGACGGCGGCGTGCACCGCTCGCACCAGTTCCGGCTGGTGCATCAGGACGTCCGCCGCGCCGTGCCGACCGCTCGCCGCGAGGGTGAGACCGAGACCGGACCAGTCACCGGGTCGGGCGGCGCGGGCGGCGAGTTCGGTCCGGTAGCCGGTGTGGGCCGTGTTCCAGTCACCGGCCACGTAGGCGATGTCCGCGCTGCTCGCGCCGCTGACTCGGTCGGCAAGCCGGTCCGGGTCACCGCGGAGGCTGTCGAACAGCGCAGGTTCACCGATGCGTAGCCGCATCAGCATCGCCTTGGTGTCCAGCCGGTGTGGCGTTCGTTCGGTCGTGACCTCGGTGCCGACGTCCCCGATGTACGGCGCCGGACGCCGGGCCGACCACGCGTCGGCGATCGCCCGCACCCGGTCGGCGTCCGGCACCAGGTAGCACGTCCGCCAGGCGGCGAAATGGTCGCTCGCGGCCGCTTCCGCCGCGGCCAGGACATCGGCCGGTATCGCGTGTTCTGCCAGGCGGTCAAGTCGTGTCGTCACGGTGGCGAGCAGTCGTGCTCCCTCCCCGGTCAGTTCGGGTCGGTGCCGCAGCGACCGCACCGCTTTCGTGGTCTGGTGACGCCACAGTGCGCATTCGAACAATGCCAATCGTGCGGCCGAACCGGTGACGATTCGGTGCTGCGTCGCCCAGAATTCCGCGATGGCCGTGAACGCGAATACGCCGTGCACGAGTGCGCCCACCGGTCGCGGGTCGTCTCGCCACGGTGCGTATTCGGTGAATGTCTCCTCGCCCTGGGTGAGCGAGACGATATGCCGGAGACTGTTCAGAATGCTGTGCTGGAACTCGTGTACGACGGCCACGGCGAAATGGGCCGCATCGTGGGGCTCGGTCAGGATAGCGGCGCCGACGCCGTCGTCGACGGACGAGCTGCTGCTGTCGTAGCCACGCCTGACCGGGATCGGCACCAGAGTGGTCAGTCCGAAAGCGAGTTCGTCGGCCCAGCGCCTGTGGTGCCGCACCAGCAGTGACCACGCGTCGTTCAGCGTGGTCCGCCAGCGGTCCACGTCGTCGTCCGACAGCGGCTTCGGCCGCGTGGGGCTGTCCAGGCCCCGAAAGATCGACACGTCGTCCAATTCCACGGTCAGCGTCCTGCCATCGGCGACGCCCCGCAGGGACCGCAGCGGCAACCAGGTCCCCGACGGCGTCATGGACCACGGATCGACATTGATCCACCCGTCCCTGCCACGGACGCGGACCTCGCCGGGTTCGGCGGCGACGTCGGTGTGCGCCCACTGCGCGTCGTCGGACGACGTGACACAGCCCAGGGTCGGGAGCATCACGACACCCTCGCGCACCGGAACCGTCAATGAGCACGACAGGCCGGCTCTGATGGCGGCGGCGACGGCCAAGGCGTGTAACTGCCCGACATGGAACCAGATCGGCGCCCGGTCGGAGGTGATCCCGCGCAGCCGGCGCAGCGTGTGCCCCATCCACATGCCCGTCTGCGGCCGGGTCAGCACCAAGTCCACGACGTCCGGGGCGTTCTCGTCGACCCGCGCCAGAAGAGCCCATGCGTCGTCGGCGGGGGCGAGTGGACCGGCCAATTCCGGATCGCGGCGCCCGTGTTCCATGATCAGATGCAACAACAGGAGACGGCGGCTGCGTTCTGCCGAACGGAGCGCGTCGAAGGCGCCGTTGTCGAAGGTGCTCGCGCTCAACGCGTCGAACTGGGCGACCGGCAGGCGATAGCGCCGCAAGCCGGCCGCTTCAGTGGACTCGGACACGTGTAGCACCCTCCTGCGGAACCGGTGCGCGATCGGTGGCTCGGCGTTGTGCCGTATGGACTACACGGCCTTCCTGATCACGGCGGATCGTTCCGCTCCGGGACCGGTCACGACGAGTGGCCCGCGACGCTGGTGGTCGGATTGTCGATCTGCCGTAGGAGATGCTCGGCGGCCTGGGTGAGCACGTCCCGGTTGTAGGAATCCAGGGCGGCCAGGGACATACCGTCAAGGTCAACCAAGTCGGATGTCATCTCTGCTGCGCGCTCGTCCATTCGTCACGTCCTCCTTCGAGCGAAAGGCCGCAGGGCCGGAGAGGAGCCACCAGCCAATCCGCTGCTCCGACGATCCCAATCATTGTAAAGTGCGCATCAGGATTTTCGGCATCGTGCGCCGGGCGGATTGACGTCGTTGACCGTCGATCGCCGTGCACACCCGGCCCGGGGTGACTGTCGTACCGATTTCCCGCACTGTCCATTGAGGATGCCAAAACGCCGGACCCCACCTCGGTCACCGAGATGGGGTCAGGCGTTTCGGATACTCAGAAGTCGCTGTGGTTGAGCACGACGTCGTGGACGCCGTCCTCGCCTGCCGCGACGCGCTGGTGGCTGCTCACCGGCGGGTAGCCGCTGGCGATCACCGTGTACTCGCCCTGCGGGAGTTCGCCGAACGAGTACGTGCCCTCGTCGTCCGTGGTGGTCATGGCGACGACCGTGCCTTCCGCGTCGACCAGGGTCACCCGGGCGTCGGCGATCGGGCGGCCGTCCGGTCCGCCGGTGGCCCTGCCGGTCAGCGTGGCCGCGCCGGACAGGCGGACGTCCGTGGCGACCTGGCCGCTGTCGGGCACCGCCAGTGCCGTGGCGTACGGGCGGAATCCGGCCGCCGCGGCGACCAGCGTGTAGCTGCCGCCCAGCAGGTCACCGAACACGTACCGGCCGTCCGCGGCCGTGGCGACCGAGCCGACGACCTCACCGCGCTGGTCGGTCAGCGTCACCGTGGCACCGGCCACCGGGCCGGAGTCGGCGTGCACCAGTCCGACCGCGCGTGCCGTGCCGGTGAGCACGACGTCCGAGATCACCGGGTCGCCTGCGACGCGCAGCGTGGACGCCTGCGGCTGGTGGCCCGCCGACGACGCGATCAGCACGTACACGCCGTCCAGCGGCGCGTAGAGCCGGTAGGCGCCATCCGCACCGGAGAGGCCCCTGGCCACCTGCTGGCCGCTGTGGTTGATCAGCGTCAGCACCGCCTCCGGCGCCGGGGCGCCATCGGCCCGCCGCACGTGGCCGGACACCGGGGTGCCCATCGCCTCGTGCGCGGCCTCGTGCGCGCCGTGGCCGTTCAGCGACGTCGTCGGCACCGGCAGCGTCTCACCGTTGAGCGAGTGCCGACCGGCCGGCACCAGTTCCTGCGTGTTCAACGCGGCCAGTTCGTCGTCCAGGGACGGCGTGCTGTCGACCACCGGGGTGTCGGTGATCGCGCCGTCGCCACCCTCGGCGGCGGCCATGGCCTGCACGCCGGACATGGTGCGCAGCGGGATCTCCTTGATGAACAGCGTCACCAGCAGGCCGACCACGCCGATCGCGGCGACGACCCAGAACACCAGGTCGATCGACTGCGAGAAGCCGTCCAGGAACGGGAACGCCAGCCGCGAGTCCACCTGCTGCAGGAACGACGCGTCCTGGAGCAGGCCGCCGGTGTTGCCGCCGTGCAGGATGCCCAGGATCGGCGCGTTCGCCGGGTTGTGCACCACCGAGGGGTCGTGCAGCGCCGTGACGAACGGGCCGCCGTGCAGCGCCTTGGTCAGGGCCGTGCCGATCTTGCCGCCCACCGTGCTGAACAGGACGGACAGGAACACCGCGACGCCCAGCGTGCCGCCGATCTGCCGGAAGAACGTGGCCGAGGCCGTCGACACGCCCATGTCCTTGAAGCTGACCGCGTTCTGTGCCGCCAGGGTCAGGGTCTGCATGCAGTTACCGACACCGAAGCCCAGCACCAGCATGTACAGCATCGGCTGCCACAGCGGTGTGTCCACGCCGACGCGGGTGAACAGCAGCGAACCGCCGATGATGAAGATCGACCCGATGATCGGGAAGATCTTGTACTTACCGGTGCGGGACGTGATCTGGCCGGACATGATCGACGCGCCCATCAGGCCCACCATCAGCGGCAGCGTCTGCAGGCCGGCGACGGTCGGCGACGCGCCGCGGACGATCTGCAGGTACTGCGGGATCATCGTGATGGCACCGAACATCGCGGCACCGACGACGAAGCCGGCCACGATGACCGTGCTGAACACGCCACTGCGGAACAGTCGCAGCGGGATCAGCGCGCTGTCCTTCATCAGCTTCTCGACCAGGATGAACAGCGCGACACCCACGCCGCCGATGATGTACATGGCGACCGACTTCGACGAGCCCCAGCCCCACTGCTGGCCCTGCTCGGCCACGATCAGGATCGGGACGATGCCGACCACCAGGGTGAGCGCACCCCACCAGTCGATCCGCTGGCTGCGCGGCTGGTGCGGGACGTTGAGCACCTTCGCCACGACGAACAGCGCGACCAGGCCGATCGGCACGTTCACCAGGAACACCCAGCGCCAGCCGGTGATGCCCAGGATGGAGTTCGCGCCGGACAGCGCACCGCCGATCACCGGGCCCAGCACGCTGGACACGCCGAACACGGCCAGGAAGTAACCCTGGTACCTGGCCCGTTCCCGCGGCGACACGATGTCGGCGAGGATCGTGAAGGCCAGCGACATCAGACCGCCGGCACCCAGGCCCTGGAAGGCCCGGAACGCCGCCAGTTCGTACATCGACGTGGCGAACGAGCTGGCCGCCGAGCCGACGATGAAGATCGAGATGGCGGTCAGGTAGAACGGCTTGCGGCCGTAGATGTCGGACAGCTTGCCGTAGAGCGGCGTGGTGATCGTCGACGTGATCAGGTACGCGGTGGTGACCCACGCCTGGATGTTCAGGCCGTGCAGGTCGTTGGCGATCCTGGTGATCGACGTGCTGACGATGGTCTGGTCCAGCGCCGCCAGGAACATGCCCAGCAGCAGGCCGACCAGGATGGTCAGGATCTGCCGGTGCGACAAGCCCCCCTTGACTGACGCTGCCGGCGGCGCGGGAGCGGACGTGGCCGCTCTGCCCACTGTCGCCTCGCTGGTGGTCATCGGGTTCCCCCCTTCGTAGTGCCGGCGCCCGTGGCGCCCGTGTTCGTCATCTCGTAGGTCTCGAAGTCGGTGTTGAGCCGTTCGAGCAGCGCCGCGACTGTACGGAGGTCGTCTGACGACCAGTCGCCCAAGACGTGCGCGATCTGCTCGATGCGTGCCTGTCGCTGCTGTTCGAAGCACTGCCGACCGGTCGTGGTCGCGGCGAGCAGACATGCCCTGCCGTCGGCCGGGTCGGCCTGCCGCTCGACCAGCCCGTGCCGGACCAGGGCGCCGACCTGCCGGCTGACCGTGGACGTGTCCGAGTGCACCGCTTCCGCCAGGGCGGTCGTGCGCTGCGGTCCTTCCACCGCGAGCACGGCGAGCAGGTGGTAGGCCGCCTGCTCCATGCCGTCGCGGTGTTGGGAAGCGAATCGCGCGCTCGCTCGTTTCATCAGGCGGACGAAGCGTACGAGCTGGTCAACGACTGCTTCGGCGTCAACGTATGCATCGTCGATGATCGGCGGCGCCGGTGTCGAGCGAGTTTCTGTCACCGCCCGCCTCCTCTGCTTGGTTTCCGCAAACAAGTAGTTGTGCAGTACAAGCATGTACGCGGGCTAACTATTCCCGCAACCGCCCCGGCATGTGACGCTCATCAAGC
>DASZXM010001065.1:0-4551 GCA_035546415.1 Pseudonocardiaceae bacterium | reverse complement strand
CATGGCCGGCCGGGTCGCGCGACCCGTTTCGCGCGAGCGCGGACGAGCGCGGGCCGGACGCGCCCTTCCCCCCGGCGGGCCGGCGCTTCCGATCGACGGTCAGGAGCAGCGCGCCCGCCGCGGCGACGAGTGCGCCGAGGCGGAGGTCGTCGCCTGCCGTGCGCAGGCGCTGCCAGGTTCGGTCGGCGAGCGAGACCTCATAGGTCTTTCCGTTGCGGCGCAACCACTCCTCGACCTCGTGCAGGGAGAAAAGGGGGCTGGACGCCGTGCCGCCGACCGGTTGGGGGAAGTCGCCGTACCGGCGGCGCCAGTTGCTGACCGCGGCCCGGCCGACATCCACCAGCCGCGCGATGTCACCCGCGTTGACCGTGGCGTCCTGGCTCATGCTCGAACACAGTAGTTCACAAATCGGCAACGGTCCACATCAATTCTCCTTGTGAACTGATTCAACCACTGCTTTACTGACCTCATGCAGCACACAGCGCTCCGGTACGCCGCCGGTTCCGACGTGGGTGTCCGCTCCCGCAACGAGGACTCGGCGTTCGCCAGCCCGCGCCTACTGGCCGTGGCTGACGGCATGGGCGGCCATCCGCACGGCGACATCGCCAGTTCGACCGTGACCGGCGTGCTCCTGGAACTGGACACCGAACTGCGCCGCAAGGCGCTCGACCCGCTCCCCACGCTGCGTGCGACGGTCGCGACCGCACTGCGCCGGCTGACCGAACTGGCGCAGGACAACCCGGATCTCGCCCTGATGGGCAGCACGATCACCGCGCTGCTGTGGGACGGCACCGGTTTCAGCCTCGCGCACGTCGGCGACTCGCGCGGCTACCTGCTGCGCGACGGCGAACTGCACCAGATCACCACCGATCACACGCTGGTGCAGAGCCTGGTCGACGAGGGCCGGATCACCGCCGAGGAAGCGGCGGGCCACAGCCGCCGCTCGATGCTGACCCGCGCCCTCCAGGCCGGCGGCGCGGCGGAACCGGACCTGACGCCGATACCGGCGGCCGTCGGCGACCGCTACCTGCTCTGCTCGGACGGCGTGACGTGCGTCGTCCAGCCGGACGCCATCCGGGACGTGCTGTGCTCCGCAGGTGACCCGGCCGTCGCCGTGCGCCTGCTGATCGAGGAGGCCCAACGGCTGGACAGCCCGGACAACATCAGCGCCGTCGTGATCGACGTCGTGCCGGGTGAGCCCGTGGCGGACGTCCTGATCGTCGGCGCCGCGGCCGACCACCTGCCCACCGCCGAGGAACCCAGGCAGGGCTGGCTGCGCAGGCTACTCTCCTGACCCGCGCGGCGTCTCGGTTTCCACCAGCCGCAGCCAGTTCGCGCCCGCGTCGGACCACTCGCCGTGGCCGCGCAGTATCGCGATCGACGACGTCTTCAGGCTGAAGTCCGATCCGGACAGTTCGTGCACCAGTTCGGTCAGACCGGGGTTGTGGCCGATCAGCAGGACGTTCTCGGCCGTCGCCGGCAGGTCGCGCACCACGTCGACGAGTTCCTCGACGAACGCGTCGTAGACCCGGTCGTCGACCCGGAACTCCGGTGTGCCATCGAGTTCGGCGGCCACGAGGTCCCACGTCTGCCGGGTACGCAGCGCGGGCGAGCACACCACGAGGTCCACCGGCACGCGGCCGCGCAGCCACCGTCCGGCAGCCGGCGCGTCCCGCCTGCCGCGGTCGGCCAGCGGCCGTTCCCGGTCGTCGGTCCCCTCCGGCCACGCCGACTTCGCGTGCCGCAACACCACCAGCGTCCTCATGCCAGCACCACGCCTTCGTCGGCCCGCAACGTGAGCGGGGGTTCCATGGCTGCGCCGACCCGGTCGGCCGACGTTCCGACACGCACCACACCACCGTCCACCTGCGGCACGGTCCGCGGCGAGCCGGTGAAGTTCAACGCCACTGTGAACGGCCCGCGCCGGTAGGCGAGCACGCCGTCCGCGGCGACCAGCGGTTCGTACGGCGCCAGCGCCAGTTCCGGTGACGACTGCCGCAGCGCGATCAGCGACCGGTACAGCGACAGCATCGACCCCGGGTCGCTCGCCGAGTCCGCCACGTTCACCTTCCGGTCCTCGTCCGCCATGGGCAGCCACGGTGTCACGTCCGGCGCGCAGAAGCCACCGTGCACGTCCCCCGTCCACCGCATCGGTGACCGCTCCGGGTCCCGTCCGACGCCGATGCCGGGCAGCTGCTTCTCCACCGGGTCCTGGACCAGTTCGGGCGGTACCGGCACGTCGAGCATCCCGATCTCGTCGCCGTAGTACACCAGCGGCGTGCCGCGCAGCGTCAACAGCAGCATGGCGGCCACCCGCGCCTGCGCGGGACCGAGCCTGCTGGCCACCCGGCTGCGGTCGTGGTTGGACAGCACCCAGTTGGGCCACGCGTCCGGCGGCAGTGCCGCCTCGTACCGGTGGACCAACGCGCCGATCGCCTCGGCGGTCCACGGTTCGGAGATGAGGTGCATGTTGGACGGCAGGTGCACGCCGTCGTCGTGCGCGCCGTAGTAGTGCACGAGCCGTTCGATCGGCAGGTACATCTCCGCCATCAGCAGCGCGTCCGGCCGTTGCCGCCGCACCACCGACCGCAGGCCGGCGAGCACGTCGAGAACCTCCGGCCGGTCGGTCGTGTACCTCGGGACCAGTTCCTCGTAGGGCGGCAGGCCGGCGCGGTAGTCGGGGTTGACCGGGTTGTCCCGCAACCGGTCGTCCTTGATCAACTGGCGGGCCGCGTCGATGCGGAAGCCGTCCACGCCCCGGTCCAGCCAGGTCCGCAGCACGTCGTGCATTGCCGCGCGGACGTCCGGGTTGCGCCAGTTCAGGTCCGGCTGCCGCACGAGGTAGGCGTGGTAGTAGTACTGGCCGGTCGCGTCGTCGAACGTCCACGCGGGGCCGCCGAACACCGACCGCCAGTTGTTCGGCGGCCCGCCGTCGGCCGCCGGGTCGGCCCAGATGTACCAGTCGCGGTGCGCCGAGTCCCGGGCGGAGCGGGCGTCGAGGAACCACGGGTGCCGGTCGGACGTGTGGTTGGGCACGAAGTCCACCAGCACCCGGATGCCCAGTTCGTGCGCCCGGCCGACCAGCCGGTCGAAGTCGGCCAGGTCGCCGAAGATCGGGTCGACGCCGGTGTGGTCGCTGATGTCGTAGCCGAAGTCGGCCATCGGTGACGGGTAGAACGGCGAGATCCACACGGCGTCGAAGCCCAGATCGCGCAGGTACCCGAGCCGTTGCGTGATGCCGGTCAGGTCACCGATGCCGTCGTCGTCGGAGTCCTGGAACGAGCGCGGATACACCTGGTACAGCACGCCTGCCCGCCACCACCGCTGGTCCGCCACGAGACCCCAGCGTACGGGTCAGGCGCAGCCGATCCTGGTCGTGCCCAGCGCGACGTCGTCGAACCACAGGGTGTCCGGTCCTCCCCCGCCGTAGCTCTCCCAGCCCAGTTTCAGGTCGGTCAGGTGCGGCCGCCAGTTCGCGTTGCCCAGCCACTGCGCGTCCACGTCCGGCGTGGGCACACCGTCCTCGGTCAGGCCCGGCACGGCGGTGCCGTCGACCCACGTCCGGATCTGGCCGTTGCCGCCGTCGACGGCGAACTCGACGCACGTCCACACGTTCACCGGCAGCGGGACGCTCTGCGCGACGCCCGCCGGGCTCTGCGCGGGCAGCGTGGCGTCGTCGGACTGCCGGTTCCACACCAGGGCGCCGTTCTGGCCGCCCAGCCGCAGGTCGGTGTTGCCGTTCGCGGAGTCGTTCATCGCCAGGAACGTGACGTGACCGGTGGGCAGCGGCGTGGTGTGCCGGATCCAGAACCGCACGAACCACGTCGGGCTCGCCGTCGCCATGTCGGTCGGGTCGGCGACGAAGACGTGGTTGCAGTAGCCGTCGGTGCCGTTGGTACGCAACGACTTCGTGCCGGTGTGTGCCGTCGACGGGTCGACGGCGGCCGTGCCGGTGCCCGAACAGTTCGGCGTGTCGACGCTCCAGCGGCCCGATGGTGTCGCGGACGCCTGGTCCTCGAAGCCGTCGCAGAAGACGGCGGACGCCGCCGTGCACCCGGTGCCGGCCGGCGGTGTGGTGGTGGTCGTGGTGGTCGTCGTACTCGTCGGCGGGGGTGGCGTCCCGTCGCACGGCTGGCCGTTCACCGCGAAGTCGGTCGGGGTGTCGTTGGTGCCGGAGAAGGTGGCCTGGAAGCCGAAGCTCACCGTGCCGCCCGTGGGCAGCGTGCCGTTGTAGGACTCGTTGGCCGCCGTCACGGCCGTGCCGTTCTGTGTCACGGTGGCGTTCCACGCCGACGTGACGTGCTGGTCGCCGTCGAACGTCCACGTGACGGTCCACCCACTGACGGCCGGCCCGCCGTTGGTGACCGTGATCGTCGACGTGAAACCGCCGGACCACTGGTCGACCTGGTCGGTCACCTGGCACGGTGGCGTCGCCGCCGGCACCGTCGGGACGGCGATCCCGATGCCGGCAAGGCAGATCCCGGCGGACAGCACGGCGAGCAGGGACCGTCGCATGGTGGCTCTCCCGGTCGGGCCGGGGGAGGGCCGTCG
>DASZXM010001064.1:0-9156 GCA_035546415.1 Pseudonocardiaceae bacterium | reverse complement strand
ACGGGAGACATCATGACGGAGATCGTCGCGGCCGCCGCGGTCGTGCACGCACCCCAGTTGCTCAGCCGTCCGCCCCACGAGGACCTGGCCAAGCTGGATCGCAGCACCGCGGCGCTGCGGCAGTTCGGTGACGTCGTCGCGATGGGTCTGATCACTCCCGGCCCGGTCGTGATCACCGCCGGGTTCATCGGCTACCTCGTCGCCGGCCTACCCGGCGCGGTCATCGCCACTGTCGCGATCTTCGTCCCGATCTACCTCGGCGTGATCGTCCCTGGTCGCTGGTTCCTCCGCCATCGCGACAACACACAGGTCAAGGCGTTCGTGTCCGGCGCGACCTCCGCCGCGGCCGGTGCCCTGGCCGGCGCGGTGGTCGTGCTCACCCGTCAAGCCGTCATCGACCGGCCCACCGCCGCCATCGCCGTGGTCACGCTCGGACTGTTGTGGCGGTTCAAGATCGGCGAGCCGTACATCGTGGTCGCAGCCGGAGCGCTGGGAATCCTGCTGCACTGACCAGAATCACGACGACCAT
The DNA here is from genome assembly GCA_035546415.1 of Pseudonocardiaceae bacterium. GTDB lineage: Bacteria > Actinomycetota > Actinomycetes > Mycobacteriales > Pseudonocardiaceae > DATEPR01. The sequence goes on along the minus strand of DASZXM010001064.1, from coordinate 8,627 downwards.
CAGGTCAGCCGACTGTAGGAGGTCATGTGTCCCGGCTGTGTCACGACCGACGCAGTTCGCGTGACTGGCAGGAGTTCGGGTTGTGCCACAGTTCGCGAGTTCCGATCAGTAGCCCCTTCGAACCGCGAAACAGCAGGTCAAGCGGTTCGAAGGGGCTACCGATGCTTCGGCGTTGTGGGGCCGAAGGGAGTCGAACCCTCACTGGCTGGAACCTAAATCCAGTGCCTCTGCCTGTTGGGCTACGGCCCCTGCTCTGGGTTGAGCCTCGTCAGCCTAGCTCGCTGGGTTGATCGTTGTGGGGGCGGTGGGGAGGGGGTTGCTCGGCGGGCGGGGGGTCGGTGATCTACCGTGGTCGGGCGCACCGGCTGGCTAGCTAGGAGGACTACCGTGGCCCGTGACCCCGACACCATTCAGCGGGAGATCGAGCAGGCGCGTGATGCGCTGGCCGTTACTCTTGATCAGCTCAGCGTGAAGGCGAACCCGCAGCGTCTTGTGGACACTGCCAAGTCGAATGTTCGGTCTACCTTCGACCAGCCCAAGGTTCGCTATCCGCTGATCGGGCTCGTGGTCCTGATTGTCGTGCTACTGATCCGGAAGCTGTTCCGCTGACCTTGCCGTCGGGACCGTGCCCACCGCCGCCGGCTGCAGCAGTGGGACCAGGACCTGGTGCACCAGTTTGTCCACGAACGGCTCGTCCAGTGGGTCGCCGGTCAGCATCAGGCGGTACGTGAGGGCCGCGCCGGCCAGTTCCACCGCCATGCCCTTCGGGGCCTCCTCCGCCACCTCGCCGCGCGCCGCCGCCCGCTCCAGGACCGTGCGCAGCACGTCCCGCTGGGAGCGCAGGAAGCTCTTGCGAAACGCCTCCGCCAGTTCCGGTTCGTGGGGGAGTTCTCCCACCAGGGCCTGGGCCGCCTTGCCCGCCGGGCCGGACAGGAACGTCGCGAACGCCGACAGGAACTCGCGCAGGTCGCCGGCCAGGGAACCCGTGTTCGGCGCCGGGATGTGCTCGCTGACCAGCTGGTTGCACGAGTCGATCACCAGGTCCAGCTTCGAGTCCCACCGGCGGTAGATCGTCGCCTTGCCCGCGCGTGCGGTGGCCGCCACCGCGTCCATCGTCAACGCCCGGTAACCGACCTCCGCCAACACCGACAGCGCCGCCTCGCGCAGCGCGTCGTCTCTGCTGGCATCCCGGGGCCTGCCCCGCGGCAACGTCCGCGTCCCGGCTCCCTCACGTGCTGCTGTCACGTCACCGCCTCAACCATGTACAACCGTCCAACTGGCGAGGACATCCTAAGTGCCAGCGGCTCCTCGCTGACCTCGTGTCCTCACGTGCGGTAACCCCTCGTCACCGGCGCGTCAGCGGTGATTGTCCACGTCCCGGGGCGATTCCGCCGGGTCAACGCGGGTCGCTGGCCACGGGCGGGCACCGTCACGGATCACCTGATCGGCTGGTTTTTCCGTCACCAGACCCAGCCTGGCCTTGAGGTACGTGTCAGTGAACGCGTACGCGTCGCCGTCCAGCAGGTGCACCACCCGGCGGCTGTCCTCGTCCGGCGCTATCTGCGCCACCATCTGGTCCGCCTGGTCCCGCGCCGCGATCAGGCCCACCGCCTTCGCGCTGCGGGTCGTGTTTTCACCCGCCACCGCGACCGTGACCGTCCAGTCGTCCCCGTCCGTCGTGTAGTTCACCGTGATGGGCGCCTGCATCGATCCCTCCCGACGGCAACGTGTCCAGGTGTGCCCTACAGCATGCATGAGACGTCCGACCCTTTGGTCCGTTCACACCATCGTGTGCCTTACCTCACGGGCACGGGCTCGGTCGGCTGCTCCTCGAACAGCCTGCGTGCCAACCGTGCCAAAGCCGCTGGCAGATCGATTTCGGTCTCCGGATTCCAGTCCGCCAACCGCTCCGCGACCCACTCCTGCCACGCCGCCGACAGCGTTCCGAATTCTTGTTCACCCTTGTCAGTCAGGTGCAGTCCGTCCGCGTCCTCCGCGAGGTAACCCGAGTTGACGACGTTGTTGAACGCCGGGCGCAGCACCTTCGCCGGCACCTGCACGCCCTCCGCGATCCCGGCCACGGTCGCCGACCCGTAACGTCGCAGCGACGCCCACACCTTCACCACGCACCACGCCTCCGCCTCGTCCAACGGGGAGTGCGCGTGCGCGAGTGCGACCGTGCTCATCGGTGCGTGTTCCTTGCGCAGCAGGCCGGCGACCGCGCGCTGGAGGCCGTGGTCCGGGCCCGGCGGCTCCGGCATGGCGAAACCGTCACCGATGTCCGTCGCCGCCGCGCGTGCCGTCCCGCGCAGCGGCACCTCCTTCAGGAAGAACGACAGCACCAGCGCCGCCAACGCGACCGGCACACCGGCCAGGAACACCACGTGCAGCGACTGGGCGTACGCGTGCACCACCGGGTCCGCGTACCGCGCCGGCAGTCGGTGCAACGCTTCCGGGCTCTGCGTCACCCTCGGGTCGACGCCGGCCGGCAGCGGGTTCGCCGCCAGGGCGGCCGCCAGGTTGTGCGCCAGCCGGCTGGCGTACACGCTCCCGAAGACCGCAACGCCGAACGACGAGCCGATCGTCCGCAGGAACGTCACGCCGGACGTGGCCACGCCCAGGTCGCTGTAGTCGACCGTGTTCTGCACCGCGATCAGCAGCACCTGCATCGCCAGGCCGACGCCGACACCGAGAACGAACATGTACAGCGACGCCGTCCAGAAGCCGGTGTGTTCGTCCAACCGGGACAGCAGGTAGAGGCCGCCTGCCATGCCGACCGAGCCGGCGATCGGGAACACCCGGTAGCGGCCGGTTCTGCTGACCACGTTGCCGCTGCCGATCGCCGCGATCAACAGGCCGAGCACCATCGGCAGCATGCGGATGCCGGACGTCGTCGCCGACACGCCTTGCACGTACTGCAGATAGGTCGGCAGGAACGTGATGCCGCCCAGCATCGCGAAGCCGACGATGAAACTCATCGGCCCGGACACCGAGAACACCGGGTTGCCGAACAGCCGCATCGGCAGCACGGGTTCCGCTGCCCGGCGTTCCACCAGCACGAACAGTGCCAGTGCGACGACCGACGCGGCCGCCAGCCCGATGATCGTCGGTGACAGCCACGGGTACGTCGTGCCGCCCCAACTGGTCACGAGGGTCAGGCCGCTGGCGCCCAGCGAAACCAGGATGATGCCCAGGTAGTCGATCACCGGCCGGATCGCGCTGCGCACCGCCGGGATCGCCGGCACGGCCACGGCGAGCACGACGACACCGACGGGGATGTTGACGTAGAACGCCCACCGCCACGACAGGTGGTCGACGAACAGCCCGCCCAGCAGCGGCCCGACGACCGTGACCACGCCGAACACCGAGCCCAGCGCACCCTGGTAGCGGCCGCGTTCGCGCAGCGGGATGACGTCCGCGATCAGTGCCGACGACGTGACCATCAGGCCACCCGCGCCCAGGCCTTGCACGGCGCGCCAGCCGATCAGCCACGTCATCGAGTTGGCGAACCCGCAGAAGAACGAGCCGACCAGGAACACCAGGATGCTGAGCAGGAACATCCGCTTGCGGCCGAACAGGTCGCCGAACTTGCCGACCAGTGCCGTGGAGATCGTCTCGGCCAGCAGGTAGCCGGTGACCACCCAGGACAGGTGCCCCGCGCCGCCGAGGTCGCCGACGATGGTGGGCAGTGCCGTGGACACGATCGTCTGGTCCAGCGCGGCGAGCAGCATGCCGAGCGCGACCGCGGCGAACACGGCGTTGATCCGCTGCCGGCTGACCTCGACCGGTGCGTCGGCGCCCGGCTGCCGCGCCGTCGGTGCGGGGGCCGTCGCCGGCCTGGTGTCGGTGCTGGTCGCCATGCACAGACAGTAAGTCCGCGGACGCTCACAGGCAGCTCGGATCAGTCCTGGCCGGGTGACGGCACGAGCGTGTTCAGGCCGAACCAGATCATCCGCATCACGAGTTCCGCGGCGTCCTCCGGCGTGGTCCCGGGATGCCGTTCGCACCACAGCGCCAGCCGCTCGCAGCCGCCGACGATCACCTCGGCGGCCTGTGCCAGGTCGATCCGGGGCGGCTGTGCCGCGTACAGCGCCATGGTGCCGCTGATCAGGTCGGTCTGCTGCTGGCGTGCCGCCTCGATCTCGCCCGCGGCGGACGGGCCGACGACGGCGGCCTCGCTGCGCAGCAGTTGCCATGCCTGGCTGTGCGCGCGGATGAACTGGAAGTACGCGATGAGGCCGTTGCGCAGCATGTCCTCCGGCGTGGCCGCGTCGACGGCGGCCTGCGACGTGACCCGCAGCAGCTCGGCCCGTGCCTGCCGGATGCACGCGACGAGCAGGCCCTCCTTGGAGCCGAAGTACTCGTACAGCATCGGTTTGGACACGCCGACGCGTTCGGCGATCTCGTCCATGGACGCTGCCACGTAGCCGCGCTCGGCGAAGACCTGCTCGGCGACGGACATCATCTGGCGTTCCCGGTCCGCGCGCGGCATCCGACGCCTGCGGGCGGGCTCGGTCCGACTGCTCACGTCCGGTACTCTACCGCAAGTAACCTACCGCTGGTAAGCTACGGACCGGTAGCCAACGAGTGAGGGACGGGACATGGGCAACGATGTTCGGGTGGTCATCGTCGGCACCGGTTTCTCCGGGCTGGGTATGGCCATCCAGCTCAAGAAGTCCGGCATCGACGACTTCGTGGTGCTGGAGAAGGCGCACGACGTCGGCGGCACCTGGCGGGACAACTCCTACCCCGGCTGCGCCTGTGACATCCAGTCGCACATGTACTCGTTCTCGTTCGAGCAGAACCCGAACTGGACCCGGTCGTACCCGTCGCAGCCGGAGATCTGGGACTACCTGCGCAAGGTCACCGACCGCTACGACCTGCGCCGGCACATCCGCTTCGGCCAGGAGATGACCGGCGCGCGGTGGGACGAGGACGCCATGACGTGGTCCGTCACGACGAAGTCCGGCGACGTGTTCACCGGCCGGTACCTGGTGTCCGGCGTCGGCGCGCTGCACATCCCGAACATCCCCGCGCTGCCGGGCATCGACCGGTTCCAGGGGCCCGCGTTCCACTCGGCGGCCTGGGACCACGGCGTCGACCTGCGCGGCAAGCGGGTCGCGGTCGTCGGGACGGGCGCCAGCGCGATCCAGTTCGTGCCGCAGATCGCGCCGCAGGTGGCCGAGCTGCACCTGTTCCAGCGGACGCCGCCGTGGGTGATGCCGAAGCCGGACTACCCGATGCCGCCGTGGGTCCGTGCACTGTTCCGGTTCGTGCCCGGCGCGCAACGGCTGTACCGCGACTTCCTGTACTGGCTGCTGGAGGTGCGGGCCGTCGGGTTCAACGGGCACCCCAGGCTGTTGCAGGCCGCGGAGAAGATCGCCAAGCGGCACATGGCCAAGCACGTCAAGGACCCCGCGCTGCGGGCGAAGCTGACGCCGGACTACCGGATGGGCTGCAAGCGGGTGTTGGTGTCCAACGACTACTACCCGGCGCTCAACCGGTCCAACGTCGAGGTGGTCACCGACGGCGTCGCCGAGGTCAGGGAGCACGGCGTCGTCGCGTCGGACGGGACCGAACGCGAGGTCGACGCCATCATCTTCGGCACCGGCTTCCACGTCACGGACGCCTTCGACCACCTGGACATCATCGGGCGGCACGGCAGGAACCTGGGCAAGGAGTGGGCCACCGAGGGGATGCGGACGCACCTCGGGATCACCGTGTCCGGGTTCCCGAACCTGTTCTTCCTGCTCGGGCCGAACACCGGGCTGGGGCACAACTCGGTGGTGTTCATGATCGAGTCGCAGATCCGGTACGTGATGGACGCGATCAACCTGGTCGACGCGAACCGGGCCGCGGCGATCGAGGTGCGGGAGAGCGTCCAGGACGCCTTCAACGCGGAGATTCAGCGCAAGCTGGTCCGCGGCGTGTGGACGCAGGGTGGCTGCACGAGCTGGTACCTGGATGCCAAGGGCGTCAACCGAACCATCTGGCCCGGCTTCACGTGGCGGTACTGGCTGGAAACCCGCACCGTGCGCCCGGCCGATTTCGAACTCCAGGCGGGGCAACGGAAAACACCGATCGCGTCCTGAGGGGAGAGTGGCGGCCGTCTTCGGGCATGCCGAAACGCCGGACGTCCCATCGGGACGGCCGGGGACTCGCTGTCACGCCGGGGATTTCGGAGTGTCACGACGGATTCAGGGCCCGCAGGCGGCCGATCAGCTCGACGGTGTCCACTCCGCACAGTTCCGCCATCTGTTCCAGTGCCGCCAGATCCAGGTGGATCTCGGCCGACTGGCCGGCCGGTGTCTGTTGCAGACGGTCGGCCGCCCACCGGCGCAACGGCAGCAGTTCCGGTTGGGTGTCGTTGACCACGCTGTACAGGTTGACCCTGATGTGACCGGGGCGTTCGTCCGTGAACACCCTGTCGTGGACCCTGGCCAGGACGTCGTGCGGGAGAACGTCCATGGCCAGGCAGAGTTCGGCCAGTCGCACGACCGAGCACTGTCGGGTGCCCAGTTCGTAGGTGGCCAGGGTCTGCAGTGATATGTCGTTGTCCAGCCGGTGCTGTAGCTCTTTGCGGGTCCAGCCACGCTGTTTGCGCACGCGGCGTAGCTCGTCGCCAAGTACCCGCTGGTATCCGGCTGCGTCGATGTGCACGATAGGTGCCTCCGCCCCCGAAGCCGGGGCCTGTCACGGCCCTGGCGCATCCCGGTGCGTTCGCCGTGCCGACCGGTCGTCGGCCGAGGCGAGCGCGCTTCCACGTACTGGTGAGTACGAAGAGCGGGTGTCCTTACGCGAATCCGGTCAGCTCTCTGCCCCGGTTCACCCGTATGGGTGAACCGGGGTGTGGGTGAGTCGTCGCATCAGTTGATGCACGGCGCGGAGCCGGCGTCGGAGATCTGCGGCGTGCCACCGGCCGGCGTGGTCGACGTCGTCGGCGGAGCGGCGGGTGTCGCCGCCCGCACGACGGGCGCCGCGATGTCGGCGGCCACGACGCCGTGCCGCGGGCCGACGATGGTGTCCGCGGCATCGCTGGCCTTGAAGTTGCGGCCCAGGTAGACCCACACGTGCCCGCTCGGCACGCTCGGGCCCTCCTCCAACAGGAACTTGCCGGTCAGCGCGTCGGCCACGGTCTGCCCGTCGGACTCGTGGCCGGGTGGGTAGAAGATCACCGAACTTGTGCGATGCGTCACACTGCTGGTGTCGCCCTTGGTGAAGCCCTTGGCGCCCAGCTGGTCCAGCACGTTGCCGGCCAGACCGGTGACACCGGAGGCGTTCTTCACGTCCACGGTGATCGCCGCGTTGCCGGTGGCGCCGCTGCCCGCCGCCTGGCTGCCGGACGTGTCGGCCGGCACACCGGTGACGCCGTGCACGAACGCGTTGATCTGCGCCGGGCTCACCTCGACCGCACTGATGCCGTGCGGGCCCTTGGGGCGGTAGTCGATGTTGACCACCGGCACGGTCTGGAACTTGATCGCGCCCGAACTCATGCCGGACATCTCCTGCGCGAAGTCCAGCAGGTTCCAGTGGTTGTCGACGGTGACGGCGCTCTCGATCGCGCTGATCAGGCTGTTCAGCTTGCTCGGGTTGGTCAGCGTGCCCGCCGAGAGGATCTGGTGGGCCATGCTGGCCAGGAACGCCTGCTGCCGCTGCTCGCGCTCCAGGTCCGTGCTGCCGCCGGGGATGTTGTGCCGCTGCCGGACGAACTCCAGCGCCTGCACGCCCTTCACGGAGAAGCGGCCGGCCGGGAAGTCGGCGCCGGACTTGCTGTCCTTCACCGCGTGCAACAGGCACACGGGCACACCGCCGACGGCGTTGGAGATCTGGTAGAAGCCCATCAGGTTCACGGCCGCGTAGTGGTCGATGCCCACGCCGGTGAGCTGCTCGATGGTCGTGATCGTCTCCCGGGCACCTGCCTCGTTGGACTGCACGTCCAGGCTGGGGCCGGACACGCCCTGCCCCCTGAGCTTGCGCATCGCGGTGTTCTTGGCCAGGCCGTACGCCGAGTTGATCTTGCCTTCGCCGTAGCCGGGGATGTTGACCCACGAGTCACGGGGGATCGAGATGCCCGTCGCCTGGCCACCGCCGTTGGGGATGTGGATCAGGATCATCGTGTCCGTGTCCAGCTCACCGTCGTCGGGGCCGGCGTGCAGCTGGGCCAGTTGGTCGGCGGGCAGCGGGTTGCCCTTCGCGTCGGTCCGGCTGTCCATGCCGACCAGGAGGATGTCCATCGAGCCGTCCGGCGGCTTGTCCGACGTCGAGCCCTTGTCCAGCACGTCGGCCGTGACCAGGCCGTTGTTGGCGTTGCGCAGCGTGGACCAGGCGTAGCCGGTCGCCGCGAGCGCGACCACCGACAGCAGGGCCAGAGCGGTGCGGCCGGCGTTGACGCCGATCCTGCGCCGCCGGTCGGCCAGCGGGTCGCGGGCGGGCGGCCGTTCCGCGCGGTTCGCGCCGGGACGGCGTGCCGGGGCCGCGTCGGCGACCGGTTCGGTGCGTTCGGTCGGGGCGAACGCGTTCGCGTCGGCGGGCGGGCTGACCCGGGTGGCCTGCGGACGGGCCTGCGGCCGCTGCGGCCTGCGCTGCCCGTCGGGCCGCTGCTGCCCGGCGCGTTGGTGGCCGGACCG
>DASZXM010001063.1:0-8858 GCA_035546415.1 Pseudonocardiaceae bacterium | reverse complement strand
CTGCTGGGCTACCGCTGAGCGCGGGTCACCCGGTCGGCAGCCACACCCGCATCGCGCCCGGTTCGCGGTGGCCCCACACCTGGTAGGGGATCGCCGTGAGCCGGACCGGGCCGCCCACCGCCGCGTCGTCGTGCCGGTACGGCCACCACGAACCGCCGCAGCCGCGGCGCAGGCGGCCGGTGGCCGCGACCGTGACGACGCCGCCGAGCAGTTCCGGCCGTTCGATCACGTCCAGCGGGGCCGCCGGGTCGAGGACCACGTCGTCCAGGGACACCTCGCCGTGGTCGGCGTGCTCCACGCAGTACACCAGTGGGCCGCGTTCGATGGCGACGCAGCCGCGCACCGCGTCCACCCTCGGGTCGGCCGTGGTCAGCCGCGGTGGCATCGCCAGTTCCAGGCGCAGCACGTCGCCCGGCGCCCAGGTGCGTTCGACGCGCAGCCAGCCGTCGATGGCGCGGTCCGGGACCGGGGAGCCGTTCACGCTCACCCGGTACGTGCCGCACCAGTCCGGCACGCGCAGCGTCACCGTCCACGGCAGCGGGCCGGACTGTCCGATGTGGACGTCGATGTCGCCCTGCCACGGGTACTCCGTCGCCACGCGCACGACGACCGGGCCTGCCGGTGTCGTCGCCCGGTACTCCCCCGGCACGAACTGGTGCAGCACGATGCCGGTGTTGTCGCGGGCCGTGACGTAGTGGTGCAGCGACGCGAGCAGCCGCATCACGTTCGGTGGGCAGCACGCACAGTGGAACCACGGTGTGCGCGCCGGGCCGTGATCGCTGCCGTCACCCGCGTGTCCCTCCCGCACCTGTAGTGGGTTCACATACAGGTAGTGGTCGCCGGACAGCGCCACACCGGACAGGAAACCGTTGTACAGCGTGCGTTCCATCAGGTCCGCGTAGCGCGCCCGGCCGGTGGCCAGCAGCAGCCGCCAGGACAGCTGGACCGACGCGATCGCCGCGCACGTCTCGGCGTACGCGCGCTCGCTGGGCAACTCGAACCGGTCACCGAACGCCTCGTCCTTGTGGTGCGCGCCGAGCCCGCCGGTCAGGTAAGTGCGGCTCTCCACCATGTCGGTCCACAGCCGTTCGGCGGCGGCCAGCAGCGCCGTCTCACCGGTCTCGGCGTGCACGTCCACCACGCCGGCCAGCAGGTACAGCTGCCGGACCGCGTGACCGGCGACCTCGGTCGCGTCCCGCACCGGGACGTGGTCCTGCCAGTAACGGGCGCCGAACCGGCCGTCCCGCAACAGTCCGTGGCCGCGCTGGTCCACGAAGTACCGGGCCAGGGACAGGTAGCGCCGCTCACCGGTCGTCCGGTAGAGCTCGACCAGCGCCGTCTCGATCTCCGGGTGCCCGCAGACGCCCTGTCCGCGGCCCGGGCCGAACGTGTCGGCGACGTGGTCGGCGACCCGCGTCGCGACGGCCAGCAGGTCGGTGCGCCCGGTGCCCCTGGCGTGCGCGACGGCGGCCTGGATGAGGTGGCCCGCACAGTACAGCTCGTGGCCCCACTCCAGATCCTCGAAGTGCACGCCCGGCCGCACGACCTGGAAGTACGACTGTAGGTAGCCGCTGGGTTCCTGCGCGGCGGCGAGCAGCGACACGGCACCGTCGACCCACTCGTCCAGGCGGGCGGCGGGCGCCCCGGACACGACGTCCGACCCGCGCAGCCAGCCGACGGCTTCCAGCCACTTGTACAGGTCGGAGTCCATGAACGGCAGGTCGTTGGCGTACTCGCCGGTGTCCTGGCCGGCCGCCAGCCGCAGGTCGTGGAAGTTGCCGGCCTTGTCCAGCCGTTCGTGGCCGTCGGGCACGCTGACCTCGGCGTTGGTCTTCCGGCGGGCGTGCCAGATGCCACCGGTGATCGTCGCGCCGTCGGCCGGGCGGAACGCCACGTGCGCCGACGGCCCCGGCCGCAGCGGTCCGGTCACGACGACTGTGCCTTCACCGGCACGGCCAGGTCGGCGGCGCCGGGTGCGGAGCCAACGGCCTCCGGGTAGTAGCGGGACAGCAGCTCCAGGCCCAGTTCGGCGCGTCGCACCCGTTCCCGGCTCAGGGCGATCGCGGTCGGGGTGAGGTGGGTGCCGCTGGGGTAGATGTTGGGCGCGTTGCGCAGCCCGAACTTCAGGTACACGGGTGCGGCGACGCGGACGATCTCGGCGATCTCGAAGTGCCGCACGAACCCACCGAGGTCGTCCGGTGCCTCGATGTACATGTCCAGCGGCAGGTCGACGGCCGCCCGGATCGCGGCGAGCTGTGCCAGTGACAGGTCGGTGGGCACGTTGTACGTGGTGGCGCCGAACTGTTCGGCGATCCGGATGGACGCCGGGTTCGCCAGGCCCATCTGCACGCTGACCTTGAAGCTGAGGTCGGCGGGCAGCTCACCGGCGGCCCGCATCCGGTCGGCCACGTGCAACACGCCGATGTCGGTGACCAGCACGCCACGGATACCGGCCTCGGTGGTGCGCTTGATGTCCTCCAGCACGTGCACGACCTGGTCAGCGCCCCTGGCCTGCACGTCGAGGGCACCCAGCCCGAGGGACCGGGAGGCGGCACCCGTGCCCCAGCCGGCCAGCGGCCGGGCGAACAGGCTCACCTCGACGCCTCTGCCGATGGCCTGCTCGCCCATGGCCGCCAGTTCGGCGGGCGTCAGCAGCACACCGCCACTGCCCTGGGACACCCGGTGCACGAGCACGCCACGCGCGTCCGCCTCGGTGAACACGGCGTCCAGCGCCTCCGGCCCTTCGACGCTGGGGATCTCCACGCGGTACTGGGCACCGTCGGGGAAGCGCTTGGTGCTGCTGGGCAGCTCGTGCAGGTCACCGCCGGGCAACCCGAGCGTGCGTAGGAACTGCCGCGTCGACTCCACGCGCTCCTCCGTTTCCTCGCGCATACGCGCGATCGTTCGTCCGGACAGCTGCTAGTTCGCGATGCTGCCCAGCAACATGCCACCCCGCCAGTACCGCTGCACCAGCAGGAACAATGCGATCATCGGGATGATCGTGACCAACCCACCGGTGACGACCAGTGGGAAGAGCACTTCGTCGCCGCTGTTCTGTGCCCGGTTCGCCCACAGCCCGATGCCGACGGTCAGCGGGTACAGGTTGCTCTGGCTGAAGATCAGCAGCGGCAGGAAGTAGTTGTTCCAGATGCTGACGACGGTCAACAGGAACACCGTCATCAACCCGGGCATCATCAGCGGGAGCGCCAACCGGAAGAAGATCCGGACCTCCCCCGCGCCGTCGATGCGCGCGGCGTCGACGAGTTCGGTCGGCACGGACGAGCGGATGTACACCCGCATCAGGTAGACACCGACTGGGCTGACCAGGCACGGCAGAATCATGCCCCAGATGGAGTTGATCAGGCCAACTTTCGCGTACACGAGGTACAGCGGGAGCGTGATGGCGGTGATCGGCACCAGCAGGGCGGCGATGATGGTGAGGAACAGCCCACGGGAGCCACGGAACGGGAACAGCGCGAAGCCGTACCCGGCGAACGCGGACAGCGCCGAGGCACCGACACCGCCCAGGGCGGCGTAGAGGGCGGTGTTGGCCAGCCACTGGGTGTACGTGCCCTCACCGTCGACGTTCACCGACAACAGGGACAGGTTGCGGAACAACACGAACGGTTTCGCGAACCAGAAACCGAACGACTCGAAGATGTTCGCCTGCGTCTTCGTGGCGTTGATGACGATCCACAGCAGCGGGACGAGCGTGAAGACCGTGAACAGAATGCACAGGGTGGTCAGGATGGGAACGGTGCTGCGGCGCAAACCGTAGAGTCGGACCGGAATCTCGTCGGCGCTCATCAGAACTCACCCTTCCGGCGGCGGAACAGCATGGCGACGAGCGAAACGGCGCCGATGAACAGGCCGAGCACGACGGCAGCGGCGGCGGCCAGGTTGTACTGCTGACCACCGATGGCGGTGTTGTAGATGTACAGGGTCGGCGTGTAGTTGGCGGCAACGGCGCCGTTCTGGAAGAACCCGAGAATGAACGGCTCGGTGAACAACTGAAGCGCGCCGATCATGTTGATCAACACCAACATCACGACCGCCGGCCGCACCATGGGCAACTTGATGCGCGTCACGACCTGCCACACGGTCGCGCCCTCCAACAGGGCGGCCTCGACGATCTCCCGCGGCACCGACTTCAGGGCGGTGAACAGGATGATCATGTTGTAGCCGGTCCACTCCCAGATGACGATCAGGATGATCGTCGGCAGGAGCAGCGAGGGCGAGAAGAAGTCCAACCCGCCGAAGAGCCGGGTAAACGGCCCGAACTGCGGTTCGAGCAGGAAGGACCACATCACGGCACCGACGACGGACGGCACGGCGAAGGGAATGAAGAACACGGTGCGGAAGAACTTCCCGCCGCGCACCAGGTTCAGGTCGAAGACGCATGCGAAGAAGAACGCGATCGCCAACATGACCGGAATCTGAACGGCCGCGTAGACGGCGGTCCGGATCACGCCGGACCAGAACTCGCCGGAGCTGAACGTCTGCTCGTAGTTGGCGAACCCGGAGAAGGTCGTGCCACCGATCAACCGGGTGGTGTAGAGGCTGGTGTAGATGGCATAACCGAGCGGAACGAGCAGGAAGAGCACGAAGGCAACGAGAAACGGCACGACGAAGAGCGAACCGCGACGGTCGGCACGCCGAGCACCACCGGGACGCGGCCGAGACCGCCGGTTGGCAACGGACGGCTCGCGCGTCCGAGCAACGACGACACTCATGCCACACCCCAGACTGACGGGCGGACAGCACACCAAGCACCACCACGACACGGCCGAGACCGCCGGTTGGCAACCGACGACTCGCGCGTCCGAGCAACGACAACACTCATGCCACACCCCAGACTGACGGGCGGACGGCACGCCGAGCACCACCGGGACGCGGCCAACACCGCCGGTTGGCAACCGACGGGTGGGCGGCCCGCCGGGTGGTGTCCCGGCGGGCCTTCGGGCGCCTGGGCGCGGCGTGACGCCCAGGTGTCCGTCCAGGTGTCCGTCCAGATGCCCGGACGGCAGCCCGGGTAGCTGCCCGAGTGGCTACGGTGTTCCCAGTCGGCCCCGTTCGCCCGCGCCCCGGTCCGTGTGTGCTCACCGGTCAGCCCCCGAACGACGTGGAGACCTGGAAACCCTGCTGCGTCGCGTAGCTGACCAGCTTGTCCTGGAACGCCTTGAACGCCGCCGGCAACGTCTCCGTACCGTTCTGCACGCCTGCGAACAACGTCGTCGACTGGGTCAACGCCTCCGTCATGAACGGCGGCCACTGCACCGATCCCGCCGTGGCCGCCGCTGCCGTGAACACCGTGTTCGGGGTCGACGAACCGGACAGCGGCACCGTGATGTCCTTGTACGACGGGTCGTTGAGCAACGGCAGGTACGTCGGGAACAGCGACGACGGGGCCGTCTTCGTGATGTTCCACGACTCGTCCGTCGAGTTCAGCCACTCCGCGAACGTGGCCGCCTGGGCCGGGTGCTGGCTCTGGCTGAACACCGGGTACGTCGAGCCGCCCCAGTTGGCGCCGACGTTCGCGCCCGCCGTCCACTGCGGCAACTTCGCCGTGCGCCACTGGCCGACCGATGCCTTCGCGTCCGGCGCGAAGTACGACGGGCCCCACGCCGAGCTGAGCCAGCTCGCGTCCACGCCCTTGTCCAGGTCCGCGAACGACGTCGCGTCCACGTCGCTGGTCGAGTTCACCTCGTGCGCGGACAGCATCTGCTGCCAGTAGTTCGCGAACCGCATCTGTGCCGGGCCGGTGAAGTCGATCGTCACCTTGCTGCCGCCGGTGTAGCCGAACGGGTACGCGTTGTCCTGCGCCATCAGGCTCAGCATCCACTGCAGGTCCGTCGCCGCGAAGTTCGTCAGGTACTTCGACGGGTCCGCCTGGTGCAGCTTCGCCGCCGCCGCCGCGAACTCCTGCCAGGTCGTGGGCGGCGTGATGTGGTACCGGGCCAGTTCGGTGGCGTTGTAGTAGAAGCCCATTGGGCCGGAGTCACCCGGGATCGCGTACACCGCCGAGCCCTGGCTGACCTCCTGCCACGCCCACGGCACGAACTTGTCCTTGATCGAGTTGGCACCGTACTTGGACAGGTCCACGACGCTGTGCGTGATCTCGAACGACGGCAGCTCGTCGAACTCGACCTCCGCGACGTCCGGCGCACCGCTGCCGGCCTTGACCGCGTCCGTCAGTTTGACGTACTCCGGATCGCCCGCGCCGACGTCCTGCAGGCCGACACAGATGTCCGGGTGGCTGGCGTTGAACGCGTCGACCGCGCGGACCATGCCCGGCACCCACGCCCAGAACGTGATCTTCGTGGCACCTGCCTTGCACGACCCGGTCCCCTGCTGCGCCGACGATCCACCCGGGCCGCTGCCGATGTTCACCGGCGCACCGCCGCCACAGGCGCTCGCGAGTAACGCGACCGTGAGCGCTCCCGCCGTGGCGACGCCGGCCAGCCGGCGGTTCCGGGTTCGTGGTGAGGTCGACATGGTGGCCAACTCCTTTGTTTGCCAGTCCCCCCGCCGGTTCTCCCAGGACAGCTCAGACTTCCGCGATGCTCGCTTCCAGCGAGGTGAAGGACCGCGCGGGCAGGGTGAGCCCGACCGCCCCATCGGTCGGTTTCGCGCTGCCCTCGGTCAGTCGGGCCGCCTCGACGTCCGCGATGACGCGGTCGCCGGGGTCGCGTTCGGCCGTCACGGTGCGCAGCCGAACCGGACCGTCGAACGTGCCGTCAGCCAGCACGATCTCGGCGGTCACGTCGTTGTCGCCGCGGTTGACGACGGTCACCGCGGCCTTGTCCCGCTCCCCGCTGACCGTGGCGGCGGCGTCGAGCAGGGTGAACGGACCGAGGTCGGCGACCCGGTGCGGCCACCGCGTCCGCGCCTCGATCCCGGTGATGTCGACGACGTCACCGTCGACCGCCACCTCCACCGCCGTGTCCAGCGCCGACTGGGCGTGCAGCAGGATCGGGTAGTAGATCGGCTGCACCACAGCCGTTTCCGCTGTGGTGACGATCGGCGCGATGACGTTCACCAGTTGGGCCAGATTGGCCATCCGCACCGCGTCGCAGTTGCGGACGAAGATGTTCAGGTAGGTGCCGACGGCCAGCGCGTCGGCCATGGTGTACCGCTCCGCCAACGGTGAGCGCATCTCGCGGTACCAGACGTTCCACTCGTCGTAGGCGATCTTCGGCGGGTTCGCCACGCGCTGCACGTACGCGGCGCGCTGGATGAGCGCACGGGCCGACCGGATGGCACGTTCGGCCTGGTGCGCGTGCAGCATGTTGGTCAGGTCGTCGGCCGAGCCGGTGTAGAGGTGCACGGAGTGCAGGTCCACGTGCGAGACGAGGCCGTCGATGACGATCCGGTCCCAGTCGTCCCAGCCGGAGAGGCCACAACTCACCAGGCGCAGGTCAGGGTCCACCATGCGCAGGGCCCGCGCCCAGCGGGTGGCCTCGGCGACGTACTCCTCCGCCGACAGGGCGCCGACCTGCCACTCGCCGTACATCTCGTTGCCCAGCGCCCAGTAGCGCACGCCGTACGGCTCGTCCCGGCCGTTGGCCCTGCGCTGCCGCGTCCAGTGCGTGTCCTGCGCGGAGTTGCAGTACTCCACCCACGCCAGGGCCTCGTCCAGCGTGCCGGTGCCCATGTTCAGACAGATGTAGGGGTCGGCGCCGAGGGCCTCGCAGTAGCGCAGGAACTCGTCGGTGCCGAACCGGTTGGGCTCGCGGTCGCCCCACGCCAGTTCCAGGCGCACCGGGCGGTCCTCGCGCGGGCCGATGCCGTCGGTCCAGTGGTAGTTGGAGACGAAATTGCCACCCGGCCAGCGCAGCACGCTGACCCGCAGGTCACGCAGCAGGTCCAGCACGTCGCGGCGGAAACCGTCCGCATCGGACAGTGGTGACCCCTCGTCGTAGACGCCGCCGTAGATGCAGCGCCCCAGGTGCTCGATGAACCCGCCGAACACGTAGCGGTCCACCCGGCCGATGGCGCGGCGCGGACTGACCACGACCCGGTTCGCTGGCTGACCCACCCCGACCACCTTCGCGACGTTCGGCATTTCGAACGAAGTACCGTATCTCGATCAAGGCTAAGGCGGGTGTTCTGCGGCGTCAAGCACGGCCACGTTGCGGACCGAAGTTGTCCGCAACGGCCGTTAGCGTGGGTGCCACCGAGGCAGAAAGGGCAGACACCATGGACTTCAAACTCGAACTGGTGGCCGTTCCCGTGTCCGACGTGGACAAGGCCAAGGCCTTCTACACCGACCAGGCCGGGTTCAACGCCGACCACGACCACACCGTCAGCGACGAGATCCGCTTCGTGCAGCTCACGCCGCCGGGTTCGGCGTGCTCGATCGCGATCGGCAAGGGCGTCACCGACGCGGCACCGGGTTCGGTCAAGGGCCTGCAGATGGTGGTCGCCGACGTCGAGGCGGCGCGCGCCGAACTGGCCGGCCGCGGCGTCGAGGTCAGCGACGTGCAGGACTTCCCCTGGGGCCGGTTCGTGTTCTTCAGCGACCCGGACGGCAACGGCTGGGCGTTGCAGCAGATCGTGCGGCCGTCCTGACCCAGCGTCCCGGTGTGGTCAGGATGGGCCTGGCCGCACCGGGATCAGACGCGGGCGTTCTCGTCCATCCGCAGTTCCGTGCTCCTGCCGGTCAGCTTGCGCACCACGATGACCACGACGCCCACCGCGAGCCACACCAGACCGCCGATCTTGGCGTGCGTGTCCGCGTTGTACAGCACGTACCCGATGATCACGAAGCCGATCAGGGGCACCACCAGGTGCATGCCGTACGTGCGCTCACGCCGCTTGAGCAGGTAGTACACGCCCACCGACACGTGCAGCAGCAG
>DASZXM010001062.1:0-8622 GCA_035546415.1 Pseudonocardiaceae bacterium | reverse complement strand
CGTACCTGCCGCGCTGGCCGAAGATGGACCGCAACGCGATCGTCCAGGGCTGGGCTGGCGTGTACTCCAGCTTCCTGCTGCACGCCGAACGAGCCGCTGACCGGTACCAGGTGCCGGCGCAGGACATCCTGCGCCGCTGCGGCGAACTGGGTTACGTGGGCGGCCAGGAGGACATGATCATCGACGTGGCGATCCAACTGGCGGCCGCACGGGGAAACTAGCTTTGATCCCAGAGCACGTGCAGTGCGGGCGGTTTGCGGAACACGAGCCCTCGGGGTGCTGTCGGGTGGGCCGGGTCCAGGCGTAGGCCGGGCAGTCGGTCGAACACCGTGCCGAGGACTGCCCTGGTTTCCAGCCGGGCCAGGTCGGCGCCGAGGCAGAAGTGGGGCCCTCGGGCGAACGCCAGGTGCTGGCGGGCGTTGGCGCGTCGGGCGTCGAACCGGTTCGGGTCTGCGAAGACCTCCGGGTCGCGGTTCGCGCCGGCGATCGACACCGTCACCAGGTCGCCCCGCCGGATCGGTGCCCCGGCCAGCTCGACGTCCCGGGTGGCGTACCGGTCGACGACCGCGGCGGCCGGTTCGAGGCGGATCGACTCCTCGACCGCGTTGTCGAACAGTGCCGGGTCGATCTGGTCCGGGTGCGACAACAGGTGTAGCAGGGCATTGGTGATCATGCCCTCCGTCGTGTCGATGCCGCCGAACATCAGGACCGCGGCGTTCGAGACGGCCGCGTCCACCGGGAGGCCGTCCCGCACGACGTCCGCCAGCAGCGACCGGCCAGCGATCGCGCCGTGCACGCTGTCGGACAGCTCGTCGAACGCGGTCGCACCGGCCGCCGTGACGTCCCGGCCGGCCGACACGCCGGACACCGCGTCGCTGATCGCGGCGTACCAGGACAATACGGTCTCGGCCGGCACGTCGAGCCCGAGCAGGTCGGCGACGACACCGACGGCGAGCGGTCCGGCCAGGGTCCGCCGCAGGTCGGCCGCTCCGGCTCGCGGTTCGAGCAGTGCGTCGATCCGGCGGGCCACGCTCGCCGCGAACCGGTCGTGCACGTCGGTCGGGCGGAACGGCCGGGCGAACGGGCCGCGGTGCCGTGTGTGCTCCGCGCCGTCGGTGGACAGCATGCTCCTGCCGACGACCCGGGCGGTGGAGAAGCGCGGATCGTCCACAGTGAACGTCGACGGGTCGCGCATCACTCGGTCGGCCGCCGCGTAGCCGGTGACCAGCCAGCCGTCCAGCGCCGGCAGCCAGGACACCGGCTCGGCGACTCGCAGCCGGGCCAGCAGCGGATGCGGGTCGGCCGTGAGGTCGGCGACGCTCGCGGTGGCGCCGATCGGGAATGCCGTCATCAGACGAGCGTACGGTTTGTCCGACGAAAGGAGCGACGTTGCACATCGTGCGGTACACCGACGGCTCGACGGTCCGGGTGGGAATCGAGGACAGCGGCGGCATAGCACCGATCGACGTGGCGAGCATGGCCGAACTGCTCCGCCTGCCGCTGGCCGACATCCGGTCGCTCACCACGCCCGGTCCGGACCGCGTTCCGGTCGACCGGGTGCGCCTGCTCGCGCCGATCGACGAGCGGACGGAGGTGTGGGCGTCCGGCGTGACGTACGAGCGGTCGCGGGAGGCGCGGGTCGAGGAGTCCAGCCAGATGTCGGTCTACGAGGCGGTGTACGACGCGGACCGGCCCGAGCTGTTCCTCAAGGCGGTCGCCTGGCGGGTGGTGACCGACGGCGAACCGGCGCGGTTGCGGCGGGACACGGTGAACTCGGTGCCGGAACCGGAACTCGCGCTCGTGCTCAACAGGGCGGGGGAGATCGTCGGCGCGACCGTGTGCGACGACCTGACCGCCAGGGACATCGAAGGCGCCAACCCGCTGTACCTGCCGCAGGCCAAGATCTACGACGGCAGCTGCTCGCTCGCCGCGCGCATCCGGCCGTGGTGGGAGATCCCGGACCCGCTCGCGCTCGGCATCCGGATGCGCGTGGTCCGCGACGGCGCTGTCGTGTTCCACGGTGAGACGAGCACGGCGCAGCTGCACCGGCCGTTGACCGACCTGGTGTCGTGGCTGTTCCGGGAGCTCGCGCTGCCGGACGGGGCGGTGCTGTCCACCGGCACCGGGATCGTGCCGCCGCTGGACGCCGGCGTGCTGCCCGGTGACGTCGTCGAGATCGACATCGACGAGGTCGGGACGCTGTCCCACGTCCTGACCAGCTGAGGCACGCGGCAGGCGGGGCTCCCCGTCATCGGGGGCCCGGCCGACCCGGCAGCGCCACGCTCAGCGCCGTGATGCCCAGGGCCGCGGCCACCAGCACCCCGTACAGCACGGTGAGCCAAGCCGCCCCTGCCTGGGCGCGGAGCAGGCCGAGCAGCGTCACGCCGAGCGACGCGGCCAGTTGCACCGTCATGAACAGCGCCGTGGTGCCCTGCGGCTGCTCGGCGGCCGGCAGCGTCCGGTAGACGCTGGTGAACGTCGGGGACGCCGCCAGCCCGAAGCTCAGGCCGATCACGACGAACAGCGCGAACAGCACCGGCAGCGGCAGGTCGTCGTGCCACAGCAGGAAGGCCGCCAGGCCGGCCGCGGTGACCACCGAGCCGGCCGTGACCAGGGGGCGGGGCCCGGTGCGGTCGCTGACCCGGCCGCCGGTGGACATCGACACCAGCAGTCCGACGCCCAGCGCCGACACGAGCAGGCCGTCGGCGGCGCCGCGGCCGGTGTCGAAGATCGGCAGCGACGTGAGCTGCGAGTACATGATCAGGCCGACGCACCCCATCACGGACAGGGCGGCCGCGAAGCCCGGCCGGCGCAGCAGCCGCAGATTGAACGCGGGCGTGCGGGCGGCGAGCGCGTGCCGGACGTACCCCGCGAGCGTCGCGATGCCGGCCGCTGCGGCCACGGCCGCGGTCACCGGGGCGTCGGTGGACCGGTTGAGCGCGAACAGGACCGCGACGAACCCGACGGTCAGCAGCACCAGGCCGCGGACGTCCGGCCGTTCGGTGGGGGAGCGCGGGCCTGCCGGGACGAACGCCAGCGCCGCGGCGAACACGACCACGCCGAACGGGATGTTGACAAGGAAGATCCACTGCCAGTGCCCGGTGCCCAGCAGCAGGCCGCCGACGATCGGGCCGAGCACCGGCGCCACGTTGATGATCATGGACATGGTGCCGAGCACCCGGCCGACGCGGTCCCGGCTGGCCAGCGTCGCCGCCAGCCCCAGCGAGCTGGGCTCCAGCAGACCGCCGCCGAACCCCTGCACGACGCGGAACGCGATGAGCGAGCCTGCCGACCACGCCAGGGCCGCCAGCGCCGAGCCCGCGACGAACAGCACCAGCCCGGTGAGGAACACCCGCCGGGCGCCGAACCGGGCGCTCGCCCAGCCCAGCAGCGGCAGCATCGACGCGGCCGCGAGCAGGTACCCGGTCGTCACCCACACGACCCCGGCCAGCGGTGTGCCGAACGCAGCCGCGAGGGGGTTCAGGGCGACGGCGACGACGGTCCCGTCCAGCACGGCGAGCAGCGCGGCCAGGCCGAGGACGACCAGCGCGACCCCGACCCGAGCCGTTGACCTGCCAGAAGTTACTTCCGTGGTAGCTTCGTGAACCGGCATGGGTTCAAACTAAACTAAACGGTGTAGTAATAGCAAGTGCACGATACAATAAAGCCGTGACAGCAGCCGACCAGCGCCCGGCGGCCCGGCGAACCCGGCCGGACAAGCGGCGCGTGATCCTCGACGCGGCGGCGCCGATCTTCGGCGACGAGGGCTACGAGCGGGCCAGTGTGGACGCGATCGCGGCGGCGGCCGGCGTGTCCAAACCGACCATCTACAACTACTTCGGCGGCAAGGAACAGCTGTTCCGGGCGTCGGTCGCGGACTCGGCGGCCCAGCAGAACGCCGAGGCGCTGCAGGTGATCCTGGTGCTGGACCTGGCGCCGGACCGCTGGCGGGCCAGCCTGTACGAGCTGGGCATGAAGCTCGTCGCCTGCCAGCGCTCGGAATGCGCGCGGTTCCTGCAGCGGATGATCGCCGCCGAGACACCGCGTGACCCGGAGATCTACCATGCCGTCCGCGCCCAGGCGGCCGACCCGATCCTGGAGGCGCTGTCCGGCCGGCTCGCGATGCTCGGCAACGCCGGCTACCTGCGCATCCCCGACCCGGCGCTGGCCGCCCGCCAGTTTCTCGCACTCATCGGCGCGGAAATCGGCGAACTCACCGAACAGGGCATGAAATCCGTGCCGGACAACGTGATTCGGCATGCGGTCGACGCCGGAGTGGATACCTTCCTGCGCGCGCACGAGATGTCGTGAGCGACCCGACACCGACGCGACACCGCCGCGTCGCCGAACCGTGCCCGGAAGTCCCGTAGGACTTACGGAGCCGGACCGGCGACCGCCTCGCGACCATCTGGGCATGTCCCAACCAGGCATGTCACGGTCGAACGGCAGGCGGAACCCCCAGCCGCGGCGCCATCGGCACCGACGACGCCCCGACCACGAACGACGGCCGAACCGACCCCGTCCGCCGACACGGAACTCGCCGCGCCCCCTGATCGACCGGCGCGCCCGGCGTCGTCGAAGGAGACGACGCCGGGCTCGGCTCAGCCGGTCCGGCCGGCCGACGTGCCGGCGCCGTTGGCGGCGGGGTCTGCGGTGCAGCGGCATCCGGCTTCGCCGGCCGCCGTGCCGGCGTCGCCGATATCCGCCTCGTCGCTGGTCTCGGCGGCCGTGTCGCCCTTGTCAGGCGCCTGGTGTGTTCGGCTTCTGCCAGACCAGGAGGTAACGCCAGAACAGGAGTCGTCGCACTCGCACGCCAGGCAGCACCGCCGCGGCTTGATGGGCGACCTCTCGGGTGGTCAGCGGCGGGTCCATGACGACAGGCATGGTCGAGCGGGTGGAGTCCTTCGCGAACCCGTTCTTGTTTCCCAGCAACCTTCTCGCCAGGAACAGCACGCCAAGCAGGCGGAATCCGATTGCGGCGACGATCTCGACAGGCAGTTCACGGCGCAGATCCGGTCGAGGCAGGGCAACGGCGGCGAGCACCCCTCCGGGCCGCAGCGCAGCCGCGAGTACCGCCAGTGCGTGCTGCAACGGCATGTGGTGCAGTGCAGTGATCGAGAAGATCGCGTCGTAGTCCTTGCCCGGCAGTGGGTCGACCAGCACGTCACCGACAACGCACTTGACGTTGTTGGGGGTGCGACGCTTCGCTTCGTTGATCATCTCCGCGGAGCGGTCGACGGCGTCGACCTGTTCAGCTCGTTGGGCGAGTCGGGCCGCGAACGCTCCGGCGCCACAGCCGACGTCGAGTACTCGCCGGCAGTGCCGCGGCATCCGACGGAGCAGCACACGCTGGTAGTAGGCGTTGTGATCCCAATCGAGCACGGCCAGACCCTACCCGTCGCGCAGATGCCGAACCGGCGGCCGGTCAGCGGGTGGCGCATTGGTCGAGGTAGGCACGCAGTCGGACGCATACCGGGCCGGCATCGCCGTACCCGTGCCGTCGGGGCGTGGCGGTGATCGGTCCATACTGGACCTCGTGCCGAGAGTGCTGCGTCGAGCCCTGATCACCACCGTGGTCGTGATCATCCTGGCGTTGATGTTCGGGCTGCCGTGGTGGGTGGTCGTGGCGTCGGACACTTGGCCGGCGCCGGCCTTCATCGCCGGAACGGTCGTGTTCGCGCTCGCGTTCGTGTCGTTCCCGGTGCTGATGGCCGCCGGTCACGTCCGGGGGCACTCGGACGCCGCCGCCCGCGCCGGTGACACCCTGCTCGGCCTGGCGTGGATCGCGTTCTCCTGGTCGGTCCTGGCCGTCGTCGCACGGCTGCTGCTGCGCGTGGCCGGTGTCGGCGACCTGGCGCGCTGCCGGATCACCGCGCTGGTGCTGCTGCTGGTCGTGATCGTCCTGGCCGTGTTCGGCCACCGCGCGGCCATGCGCGTGCCACGGGTCAGGACGGTCGACGTCACCGTCGACGGTCTCGGCGCCGAACTCGACGGCCTGCGAGTCGCCGTGCTCGCCGACACGCACTTCGGTCCGATCGACCGGACCCGCTGGTCGGAACGCGTCGCCGGCCTGGTGAACGACCTGCGGCCGGACGTGGTGTGCCACGCGGGCGACCTGGCCGACGGCACCGTCGAACAGCGCCGGGGCCAGGTGGCGCCGCTGGGCACGATCCGGGCCGGCATGAAGCTCTACATCACCGGCAACCACGAATACTTCAGCGGCGCCCAGGACTGGCTCGACCACATGACCATGCTGGGCTGGGAACCGTTGCACAACCGGCACCACGTGCTGACCCGCGGCGCCGCGAGTGTCGTGTTCGCCGGCATCGACGACCCGACCGGCCGCACGTCCGGCCTGGACGGCCACGGTCCGGACGTGGAACGGGCACTGGCGGACGCGCCCGCCGACACGCCCGTCGTGCTCCTGGCGCACCAGCCGCGGCAGGTCGGGTTGGCCGCGGCCGCGGGTGTCGCCCTGCAGATCTCCGGGCACACGCACGGCGGACCGATCTGGCCGTTCCACTACATCGTGCGCGCCGAGCAGGGGTGGCTGGCCGGGCTGACCAGGCACGGCGACCGCACACAGCTCTACACCAGCCGGGGCAGCGGATTCTGGGGACCGCCGTTCCGCGTGTTCGCGCCCAGCGAGGTGAGCCTGCTGGTGCTGCGTTCCGGAAAATAGCCGGACTGCCGAAAATAGCCGGGCAATCGTTCGTTCGTGCCATTATCGGGACGGTGACCGAATACACTGGGGGCGGCCTGGACTCGGCGACGTCGAGCAGGCTGGCCGGTTCGCTCATCAACCTCTTCGACGAGGCGCGCCACCGCGTCGCCACCGACGGCGGATCCGTCATCGTCGGCATCATCACCGAACACGTCGGCTGTCCGCTGGCGGAGATGCCGAACGTCAACACGCAGTTCCGCCGATGGGAACACGTGAACCTGCACCTGGCCGTGGCGGCCTACTTGGAACGGCACACGCCGGACGCGCAGTGGTTCGGCATCACCGGCACCATGCACGTCCACCAGGACCTGTTGGACATGCTGTCCGAGGCCGGCCGGCACGGCGCCTACCAGATGGGCGCCGTGGACTACACCACGGCGGCCACCGGCCCGGATTCGGCGATCGACATCATCCAGTTCGGTCTGGTCCGCACACAGTCGCCCGGTGGCCGGCCCGTCGTATTGGCCCTGCGCGGCACCGTCGAGCATTCGCCGTTCCCCAACCCGCAGCTGCGGGTGCTGGCCGCCGACCGGGACACCGCCACCGAGGTGCGCGAGGACATCGAGCGGCTGGTCCGGGACAACGACATCTACCGCGGTCAGCTGCTGTCCTTCGACATCAGCGAACACCGCGGCAACGAGCTCGTGTCGTTCCTGCCGCGTCCGCGGCTGACGGCCGACGATGTCGTGCTGCCCCCGGGAGTGCTGGGCAGCATCGAACGGCACGTCGTGCACAACGCGGGCCGTGGCGCACTGCTGCGGCGGCACGGCCAGCACCTCAAGCGCGGCGTGCTGCTGTACGGGCCGCCGGGCACCGGCAAGACGCACACCGTCCGCTATCTGATGAGCCGGATGACCGACGTGACCGTGGTGTTGCTGGCGGGCCGCGCGCTGGCCCGGCTGCTGCCGTTGGCCGTGGCGATGGCGCGGCGCGTGCAGCCGTCCGTGCTGGTGATGGAGGACATCGACCTGGTGGCCGAGGACCGGTCGATGGGCGACGGCGCGATGCCCGTGCTGTTCGACCTGCTCAACCGGATCGACGGCGTGGAGAGCGACGCGGACGTCACGTTCGTGCTCACCACCAACCGGGTCGACGCGATCGAGCGGGCCCTGAGCGAACGGCCCGGCCGCGTGGATCTGGCCGTGGAGATCCCGAAACCGGACGACGACGGCCGGGAACGGCTGCTGCGCCTCTATGCGGCGGGCGTGGAACTGGACCTGCCGGACGCGTCCGCGATCGTCGCCGGCACCGAGGGTGTGACGGCGTCGTTCATGCGGGAACTGGTGCGCCGGGCGGTGTCCGCGGAACTCGACGTCGTCGGCGACGGCACCGTCACACTGGACGAGGCGAAACTCCAGGCCGCCCTGGACGAACTGCTGGACCAGCGCAACAGGTTGACCCGCAGCATCCTCGGCGGACACTGATACCGCCGATCCTGGTACCGCTACGCCCCGGCTGCGCCGCCGCGATCTCGTTACCGTTGAACACGTGCGGGAAACGGTGCGGGCACGGCAGGAACGACGGGTCGCGGCGGCGCGGCCGAGCGGCACGCTGATCACGTTCGTGGCGGTGTGCCTGGGCGGCATCGTGGTGTTCCTGGACGTCAGCGTGGTGAACGTGGCGACCACGGCGATGGCCCGTCAGCTGCACGGCACGGTCACCGACCTGGAATGGGTGGTGAACGGTTACACGCTGACGTTCGGCGCGCTGCTGCTCACCGCCGGCACGCTGACCGACCGGATCGGGGCCACAACGGTGTTCCGGGCCGGTTTCGCACTGTTCGGCCTGGCGTCGCTGGCTTCCGCGCTCGCGCCGAGCCTGCCGGTGCTCGCGGCCGCCCGGTTCGTCCAGGGCGTCGGCGGGGCGCTGCTGATCCCGTCGGCGCTGGCGATTCTCCG
>DASZXM010001061.1:0-6074 GCA_035546415.1 Pseudonocardiaceae bacterium | reverse complement strand
GGCACCGCGGCCTGGTGCTGGCCAGCGGTGTCGGCGACCTGCTGGCCACCGCGGGCACCACGGCGGCGGTGGCTGAGCTGGCGATGTCGGCGCTGCGCCCCGGCGACGTCGTTGCCGTCGAGGAGCCCGGGTACCAGCGGGCGGTGCAGGCGCTGCGCGCCGCCGGGCTGCGGGTGGTGCCGGCGCCGGTCGACCCCGACGGGCTGGCCGTGGACGCCGTGCCCGCGAAGGTGCGGGCCGTCTACTGCTCGCCGTCCCACCAGTACCCGTTGGGCGGGCGGATGTCCGCCGCGACCCGGGTGGCGCTGGTGGAGCGGGCCCGGGCCGAGGGTTGGCTGCTGATCGAGGACGACTACGACGGCGAGCTGCGCTACGACGTGGCCCCGCTGCCACTGCTGGTCGCGCTGGCGCCGGACGTCGTCGTACACCTGGGAACGACCAGCAAGATCTTCACCTCCACGCTGGGGATCGGGTGGATGGTCGCGCCGCCCGAGGTGGCCGGCGGCGTGCTGTCCTACCGGGAACGGACCGGCACCGGGCCGTCCGCGGCCGGCCAACGAGTGCTGGTGGAACTGGCCCGGCACGGCGACCTGGGCCGGCACCTGCGGCGGTTGCGGCGGGAGCTGTCCGCGCGGCGGGAACTGGTGATCGGCGCGCTGGCCGACGCCGGCCTGCCCACGCTGGGCGACGACGCGGGCGCGCACGTCGTCGTGCCACTGGCGTCGCTGGCCGCCGAGCGCCGGGTCGTGGCGGCGGCGCTGGACCGCGGGATCACGCTGGACGGGCTGGAGCGGCACCACGACGCGCGGCCGCGGTGGCACGGCATCGCGCTGGGCTACACGGCCTGCACCCGGCAGGAGCTGCTGTCCGCGTTGCCGACGGTGATCGAACTGCTCACCGGATCGGCTGGTTCACCGTGACCGGTCGGGCCGTTCACCGGCGCAGGTAAGGTCGGGCCCCATGACCGATGAGCGCAAGCTGCGCGTGGCTGTGGTTTTCGGCGGTCGCAGCACTGAGCACGCCATCTCCTGCCTGTCCGCCGGTCGGGTGTTGTCGCACCTGGACCCCGAGCGGTTCGAGGTCGTGCCGGTCGGGATCACCCCGGAGGGCAAGTGGGTGCTCGCGTCGAACGACCCGGCAGCGCTGGAAGCGGCCGGTGGCACGCTGCCGGAGCTGACCGGCGGCACCGCGCTCGCGCTGCCGACCAGCCAGGAACTGGTCATCATGGAACCGGAGCGGGCCGGTGAGGTGCTCGGCGGTATCGACGTCGTGTTCCCGGTGCTGCACGGTGCGTTCGGCGAGGACGGCACCATCCAGGGCTTGTTGGAGATGGCCGGCATCCCGTACGTCGGGGCCGGCGTGCTGGCCAGTGCCGTCGCCATGGACAAGGAGTTCGGCAAGAAACTGCTCACCGCCGAGGGCCTGCCGATCGCCCCGTACGCCGTGCTGCGCCGCGGTGTTCCGACGCTGAGCGCTGCCGACCGGGAGCGGCTCGGCCTGCCGGTGTTCGTGAAGCCGGCGCGGGCCGGGTCGTCCACCGGCGTCACGAAGGTCACCGACTGGGCCGATCTGGACGACGCCGTCGCGGTCGCGCGGGCGATCGACCCGAAGGTCATCGTCGAGGCCGCCGTCGTGGGCCGGGAAGTCGAATGCGGCGTCCTGGAGTACCCGGACGGCCGGGTGGACGCGTCGCTGCCGGCGGAGATCCGGATCGTCGCCGACGGCGTGGACTTCTACGACTTCGACGCCAAGTACATCGACGACGTCGTCGAGTTCGACATCCCGGCGAAGCTGCCCGACGCCGTCATCGCGCGGCTGCGGGACATGGCCGTGCGGTCGTTCGCCGCCCTGGACTGTCAGGGGCTTGCCCGGGTGGACTTCTTCGTCGGACCGGACGACACGCTCACCGTCAACGAGGTCAACACGATGCCCGGCTTCACCGAGGCGTCGGCGTACCCGAAGATGTGGGCCGTGACCGGCGTGGACTACGCGTCGCTGCTGTCCGTCCTGATCGGGACGGCACTGGCCCGCGGCACCGGCCTGCGCTGATTTCCCTGCGGGGCAACGGAATCAGAAGACCGGCACGGCGGGCATGGTGGAGCTGACAGCCGCCGACACGGCCTGGATCGGGCCGGTGCCGACGGTGCCGGGCAGCGTGAGGGCCACGACCACGGCGCGGTCCACGGCGTACCACGTGGTCAGGCCGTCCGCGCTGACCTGGAACCACTGCACGCCGTCCACGGCCAGCAGTTCGGACGTGGGCCGCAACTCCGGCGGCCGTTCGATGCCGCAGCGCAGCACGACGGGATCGCCGCCCGCACCCCACGCGGCCGTCGCCGGGGGCGCGGGCGCGGCGAGTTGCCTGCGGTGCAGCGGCGTCGAGCCGTTGGCCAGCGTCGCCGGCAGCGCGTGCAGCAGCGCGGTGCACTGCGGGGTGCCCGCCTTCGGTGCGTCCACCGGCACGAGCAGCACCGGCCCGGTCGCGGGCGCCGACGGTCTCGTCGTCGGTGCGGCGGCGGGCGTGTTCCCGTTGCCCGGGCCCAGCACCAGGCCGGCCACACCGATGCCGACGACGAGAAGCACGCCCAGGCACAGCGCCACGATCAGCGGTGGCGAAAGTCGTCGTTCCGGCCGCACCACGGGGGCCGGCGATCCCGTAGGATCAGGCGCCGTGCCGTCCGTACCGTCAGCGTTGTCGGTCACGATTCCTTGGTGTGTCATGAGTGGTCGAGATGAACCACCGGGCAGGTGAGCGTGCGGGTGATGCCCTCGACGTTCTGCACCCTCGCGACCACGAGCTGGCCCAGTTGGTCGACGTTCTCCGCCTCGGCGACGACGATCACGTCGTACGGACCGGTGACGTCCTCGGCGATGGTCACTCCGGGGATGCCGGCGATGTGCGAGGCGACCGCGGCGGCCTTGCCGACCTCTGTCTGGATGAGGATGTATGCGTGGACCACGGCGCGCCCCTTCGAGTCGACGGGTCAGGTCGGGGTAGGAACGTGAGCAAACGTGCCCCTCGGCACGCAAGGCCGTTAACGTACCCCAGATGGGGATCATTATGGGGTCCGACCATTCATGGCAGGAGGCAATTGTGCACCCGGACCCCCCTGACGGGTCGGACACGGTCGCTCAGGTGGGTGAGTTCGGTCTCATTCGCCGCGTGACCGACGGCAGAACTCAGCCCCCGACCACACTGCTCGGCCCCGGTGACGACGCGGCTGTCGTCGCGGCCCCGGACGGCCGGGTCGTCGCCACGACGGACGTGCTGGTCGAGGGCGTCCACTTCCGGCTCGACTGGTCCACTCCCGAGCAGGTCGGGCGCAAGGCGGTGGCCGTGAACCTGGCCGACATCGCCGCCATGGGCGCGGTGCCCACGGCCGTGCTGGTGGGCTTCGGCTGCCCGGCGTCCACACCGGCCGCCGTGGTGGACGAGTTGGCCAGTGGCATGTGGGCGGAGGCGGGCCGCGCCGGTGCCGGTGTCGTCGGTGGCGACATGGTGACGTCCGACATGCTCGTGGTGTCGATCACAGCGCTCGGCGACCTGGAGGGCAGGGGCCCGGTGACGCGGTCCGGCGCGCTGCCCGGCGACGTGCTCGCCGTGTGCGGGAAGCTCGGGTGGTCGGCCGCTGGACTTGCCGTGCTCGGCAGGGGATTCCGGTCCCCGGTGAGCGTCGTGGGAGCGCATCGCGCCCCGGAACCGCCGTACCAGGCGGGCGCGCAGGCCGCCCGGGCCGGTGCGACAGCCATGATGGACGTGTCCGACGGCCTGCTCGCCGACCTCGGGCACATCGCGGACGCGTCGAACGTCCACATCGACGTGCGGACCGACCTGCTGCAGGTACCGCAGCGCCTGGTCGAGGTGGCCACGGCGCTGGGCGCCGACGCACGGCACTGGGTGCTCACCGGCGGCGAGGACCACGCGCTGGCGGCGACGTTCCCGGCCGGCACCGAGGTGCCTGAGGGCTGGACGGTGATCGGCGCCGTGCTGCGCGGCAACGGTGTCACGGTGGACGGTGCGACCTACGAGAAGCCGGCCGGCTGGGAGCACTGGCGTGCCCGGTCCTGAGTTCACCATCCGCCAGGTCGGCTACGACGACCCGGACGCGGTGAAGCTGATCGCCGAACTGCAACAGGAGTACGTGGTCCGCTACGGCGGTCACGACGCGACACCGGTGGCCGTCGAGGACTTCGCGCCGCCGCGCGGCCTGTTCGTCGTCGGTTGCCTGGGCGACAGCGCCGTGGCGTGCGGCGGGTGGCGGGCGCACTCGTCGAGCGAGGACTTCACCGACGGCGACGCCGAGGTGAAACGCATGTACGTCACTCCGCCCGCCCGTGGGCTGGGCCTGGCGCGGGCGGTCCTCGCGGAACTGGAACGCACCGCGCGGGAACACGGCAGGCGGCGCATCGTGCTGGAGACGGGCACGGAACAGCCGGAGGCGATCGGGCTGTACACGTCGTCCGGGTACACGCCGGTGCCCCACTTCGGCACTTACCGGGACTCGCCGAGCAGTCGCTATTTCGGGAAGGTGTTGTGATGGCGATCTACGCGTTGGGCGAGCTGGAACCCACCATCGACCCGACGGCGTACGTCCATCCGGACGCGACGGTCATCGGCGACGTGCGGCTCGGCCCGTCGGCGTCGGTGTGGCCGCAGGCGGTGCTGCGCGGCGACTACGGCCCGGTGACCGTCGGCGCGCGGACCAGCGTCCAGGACGGGACGGTGGTGCACAGCACGGAGTTCACGCCGGCCGTCATCGGCAGCGAGTGCGTGATCGGGCACAACGTGCACATCGAGGGCGCCACGATCGCGGACCGCTGCCTCATCGCGTCCGGTTCGGTCGTGCTCAACGGCACCGTCGTCGAGGAGGGCGCGGTCGTCGGTGCCGGCGCGGTGATCTCGTTCAACGGGCACGTGCCGGCTCGGCGGATGGCGCTGGGCGTGCCGGCGAAGGTGCGCGAGGGCTACGAGGTGCCCGAGGGCGCGTGGCAGGCCATCGTGGACAAGTACGTCGAGAACATCGCGGTGTTCCGGGCCAAGCTCCGCAGGCTGGACTGACCGGTCTACGCTTGTCCGCCGTGGTGGGACGGCCTCTGGGCGAGGTAGTGGAAGCGGGTTGGGCGCAGGCCCTGGCCCCGGTCGCGGACCGGATCACGGCGATGGGCGAGTTCCTGCGCGCCGAAGTGGCCGCCGGTAGGCGCTACCTGCCGGCGGGCGAGAACGTGCTGCGCGCGTTCCAACAGCCGTTCCACGGCGTCCGCGTGCTGATCGTCGGCCAGGACCCGTACCCCACGCCCGGCCATCCGGTCGGCCTGAGCTTCTCGGTGGCGCCCGACGTCCGGCCGCTGCCCAAGAGCCTGATCAACATCTTCCAGGAGTACCAGTCCGACCTGGGCTACCCGCCGCCCTCCAACGGCGACCTGTCGCCGTGGACGGAGCGCGGCGTGCTGCTGCTGAACAGGGCACTGACGGTGGCGCCCAACCGCCCCAACTCGCACCAGGGCAAGGGCTGGGAGGCGATCACCGAACAGGCGATCCGCGCACTGGCCGGCCGCGGTGAACCGCTGGTCGCGATCCTGTGGGGCCGCAACGCCCGCAACCTGCGCCCCCTGCTGGGCGACTACCCGGCGATCGAGTCGGCCCACCCGAGCCCGATGTCGGCGGCCGGCGGCTTCTTCGGTTCCAAGCCGTTCAGCCGCACGAACGCATTGCTGGAGCGGCAAGGCGCGGCCCCGATCGACTGGAAGCTGCCCTAGACCTGCCGATCATCCCTCGCCCTATCGCCTGATCGGGGCTTATAATGGCGTCGTTATGCTGCGGGCATGGGATGGGAGGTAGAACTTCACGTCGAAGTCGACCGCTGGTTCGAACGCCTCTGCGAGGTCGATCCGGACTGCGCGGACCGCATTGAAGACGCCATTGACGTACTGGCCGCGGCTGGGCCGGCATTGGGTCGGCCGCTGGTCGACCACGTGAAGGGTTCGCGATATCACAACATGAAGGAACTTCGGCCTCCGTCGACCGGACGGTCGGAGATCCGGATCTTGTTTGTGTTCGACCCGCTCAGACGAGC
>DASZXM010001060.1:0-10645 GCA_035546415.1 Pseudonocardiaceae bacterium | reverse complement strand
GCCCGGCGCGGAGGCCGGCCAGTTCGACGGGGGTGATCATGTCCGCCAGTTCGGCGTCGACCCGGACGACGGCGGCACGGATCGCGGCGGCCGCCGCGCGGCCGCGCTCGGTCAGCGTGATGTCCAGTCGCCTGCGGTCCTCGCTGTTCACCTCGCGCGCCAGGTAGCCACGGACGACCAGCGTGTCGATGAGCTGACTGGCCGCCTGCCGACTGACCCCGAGACCGCGGATCAGGTCCACGGCCGCTGCCCCCTGGTTGGCCATGCCACCCAGCACGAACGGCCCGTTGCGCGGCAGGTCCTCGAACCCGGCGGCGGCGAGATGCGCGGCGATCGTGTTGCTGTAACTGCCCCGCGCGGCCCGCAGCAGCGCGGGAATATCAGCGGGATCGGCCATGCACCCGACAGTAAACGTCAAGCAGCTCGACTGTCAAGCAACTTGTCAGTCAAGCGGGTACGGTTAGATCCAGCCGCGGTCGAACGCGATGCGGACCAGGTCGACGCGGTTGCGGGCGCCGCACTTGTTGATCAGGCTGGACGTGTAGTTGCGGACCGTGCCCTCGGACAGGAACAGGCGGCCGGCGATCTCCCGGGCCGACGCGCCCTCGGCGACCAGCCGCACCACGTCCAACTCGCGCTGGGTCACCGGGATGTCGGCCTCCAGGGCAGCGACCGCCAGGGTCGGGTCGAAGATCCGCTGGCCGGCCGCGACGCCGCGGATCGCGGCGAGCAACTGCTCGGCGGGTGCGTGCTTGACCACGAAACCGCGGGCGTTGGCCTGCAGGGCGCGCTGCAGCATGCCCGGCTTGTTCAGTGCCGTCAGGATCAGCACCGCGCAGCGCGGCACCCGGTCGGCGAGTTCCGCCGCCGCGGCCAGGCCGTCCATGCCGGGCATGTCGATGTCCAGCACCGCGACGTCCGGGCGCAGCTCGACGATCCGGTCGACGGCGTGGTCGCCACGGCCGGCGACGCCCACCACGTCCAGGTCGTCCTCCAGTTCGATCAGTGACACCAGCGCCGAGCGGATCATCACCTGGTCCTCGGCGAGGAACACCCGGATCAGCGTGGGCCGCGCCTCGATCTCCGTCATCACTCCGCCTCCACCGCGATCGCCGGCTCGCGGGCCGGCTTCACCTGCAGCGGCACGATCGCCTCCAGCACGAAGCCACCGTCGCGTTGGGACTTCGCCGTCAACCGGCCGCCCAGGACGGTGAGCCGTTCCCGCATGCCGCGGATGCCGTTGCCACCGGACGGTGAACTGGTCACCCGGATGGCGGGGCCGTCGTTGGCCAGCGTCAGCACGACCCGGCCGCGGTCCACCCGCATGGCGATGTCGCAGCGGGTGGAGTCGCTGTGCCGCAACACGTTCGTCGTGCCCTCGCGGACGATCCAGGCAAGTGCCTCGGCGATCCGGGCGTCCAGCACGACCGGCGCGAGGGCCGTGTTCATCGTGACGCCCGCCGAGCTGAGGATGGTGCTGGCGTTGGCGATCTCGGCGTCCAGCGACACGTCGCGCATGCCGGCGACGACCGTCTGCATCTCGCCGATCGACTCGCGCAACAGGGTACGTGCCTCGCGCAGCTCGTCCGTGGCGCGGGCCGGGTCCTTGACGCTGAGGCGTTCCACCAGTTCCAGTTTCAGCGCGACGACGGACAGGCCGTGCCCGAGGGTGTCGTGCAGGTCGCGCGCCCACCGCAGCCGCTGCTCGGCGACGGCCAGTTGAGCCAACTCGGACCGGGTGTCCTCCAGCTCACCGGCGAAGATCACCAGCCGGGGGATGGCGTAGAAGATCAGCGACGACAGCGCGAACTCCTCGAAGTTGCGCACGATGTCGCTGCGAGCGCCGAAGTCCCTCGTGGTCAGTCCGAAGTAGACGATCAGCAGCACGGCCGTCGCGATGCCACGGGCCCGGCCGGCCAGGCACAGCAGCATCACCGAGAAGCTCAGCGCGGGCGGTGCGGCGAAGAACTCGCCGAGCACGGCGAACAGCACCAGCGACCACACCAGTCCGGCGATCGCGACCACCTGCGTGGTCCGCTGCCGCCGTCTGCCGCGCAGCGCCCGCACGACCGACCACACGTAGCTGGCGAACCACAGCAGCCAGCCGACCCCGCCGAACACCTGCTGCCACAGGTGCGGGTAGTCGGGCACCAGGCGGATCGACACACTGGCCACGAGCAGGCCGTACGCGGCCAGGCCGAGCAGGGCGAGCAGGCCGACGACGTGTCCGGCGCTCTGCACGCCGACCCGGATCCGGCCGAAGAACCACCGCCGGACCGAACTGAGTTGGTCACGCCCCGACGCAGCGCTGATCGCGCTCATGCAACCTCATTTCCCGCCACATCCGATACGGGCGCGAGTTACGGACCCGAAACGGATCGCCGCCTGCTTCCCATCTCGTACCCAGCTACCCCGCCCTCTGCGCGTTCCCGATGCGGTGCCGAAGGAGAAGTTAGCACCGTCCGAGGAACACCGGATTGCTCCGTTCGATTCTCAAAAGGGGGCCGCGGAACGATTACGGATACCTGGTGGGAAGAATTCGACGGTACGTACTCGCGCGAACACCGAACGCTCCCGGAACCGGATCAAAACGCACAAATGCCGCGCCGGAAAACTGCCCGATCAGCCGAACGTCCAGCTCACCCTCGGGTTGCCGGGCGCATCGACGGGCTGTCTGGCCGACGGAATGTCGACGGTCTCCTCGGCATCACATGTCCCGGTGTCCGACGGAATTGTCGCCGTGTCCATCGGCGGCTACACGAACATGGCGGTCGGGTTGAGCCGGTCCTCGGTCAGCGGCGCGGGTAGCCAGCCCAGCGCGACCGGCACGTCGTACAGCCGGCCGGGGGCGTACCGGTTCCAGAAATGCCGCAGGCCGGGGACCATCGTCTTCACCACGGGCAGCCCGATGTCGGGTCTGGTCATGTCGATGACCAGCAGGTCCATTCCGTTGGCGCGCACCAGGTCCCGGCACGCGGCGAGGTCGTCGGCCAGGTCGTCGGACGTGGGCAGCGTGCGCTCGGCAACGGTCACCGCGGGCACGTCCGGGTCGGGCAGCAGGTACGGGTGGTCGGCGACGCGGGCGTGCAGCCACCAGTCGCGCTGCACCGGGTCGAGGTGGCGGTACCCGGCCTCGTCGGCGGTGAGGTGGGCGATGTGCGGCAGGAACTGGTTCAGCTCGCTGACCGCGCGCAGACCGGCGATCCGGGCGTCGTGGTGGGCACCGAAGCCGAGGATGACGTCCTCGGCCGGCTTGTCGATTCTTCGGGACAGCGCGGCGACCGCCGGGATGCCCAGATCGGCGGTGAGGTCGACGGCCCACAGTTCCCGGCCGACCGCTGCGTATCCGGCGCGCACGTCGTCCAGCCACGGCTCCCGGATCGAGTCCAGGTCGAACGCCGGGCGGCGCAGGCGGTTGTACCACCAGATGGCGACGCTGTCCCGTTCGACGAGTTCGTAGAACCCCTGCAGGGCGGCGTCCTCGGCGCTGGTACCGGCGGCGGTGCCGTTCGAGTCGGCGATGGCGTACAGCGGGCCGGTGCTGGGGTAGCCGTAGAACAGCAGTGCCGTGGGCACGTACCGGACACGGTCGGCGGTGAGCGACCACATCGGCGTCCAGTCGATGCGCGCGTGCTCGTCCAGCGGGTCGGCGACGGTCTGGAACAGCCGGCGCTCGGCGTTGGTGGCGGCCCGCCGTTCGAACTGCCGGTCGCTGAACAGCATGGACGCGTTGGGGTGCACGGCGTCGGCACCCAGTTCGGCGTAGCTGGCGGTGATCCTGGGTTCGTCGCCCGCGTGGACGCCGCTGTAACGCTCCAGGGCCTCGCCCAGCGCGCTGGCCCTGGCCTGCACGTCGGTGACTCCCTTGCCGGCGCTGTGCGTGCGCAGACCGGCCCGCAGCGCGCCCAGGGACGTGACGCGCAGGGCACGGTTGTAGCCGGAGGAGTAGGCGCGGACGAACGGCAGGCGGGTGGCGATCGGCTTGAGTTCGGGGACGACCCCGGTGACCGGGTCGACCAGCCTGCTCCACCGCCGCACCATCGCCTCCGGTTCGGTGGCACGGTGGCCGCCGTCGGCGGAGAACGCCTTGCGGCGGGACGTGACCGTGAACGGCCGGCTCATCGTGGCGGCGACGATGCCCGGGTCGCCACAGCCGGGGCACTGCGGACGGCGGTCCACCGGGTGCGTCGCGGTGCGCAGGGTCGCGGTGTCGATGGTCAGGACGGCGTGCGTGCCGGCGTGCCGGTGGCCGGCCAGCCAGTGCGCGGCGGCGGTGGCGACGAAACCGCCGGCCAGCAGGCGGGTGGCGGGGATGTCGACGACCGGTGGTGCGACCCGGGTGCCGGGCAGCCGCAGCTCCAGGTAGTCCTCGGCCCTGCGGTGGCCGCGCAGCCGCACCTCCAGGCAGCGGTAGCACGCGCCGTCGGGCACGAAGACCGGGCCGACGGCGGCGATCACGCCGACCGGTTTGGCCAGCAGCCACGGCCGGCCCGCGGCGCGCTGTTCGCGGTCGAACTCGGCCAGTTCGGGGCGCAGATAGTCGTCGGTGAGCACAACGTCGAAGCCAGCGTCGAACCCAGCGTCGAACCCGGCGCCGGAGTCGGTGCCGTGGTCGAGTCCGGGGACGTCGTCGACGGACACCGCGCCGATGGTGGTGACGCGGATCGTGCCGCTCGGATGGTCGCCGGGCAGGTTGAGCGAGTCCCAGTAGCCCCCGGTGCGCTCGTCGGCGTCCGGGTCGACCTCGACGACCTGGCCGGCGAGCTGCGCGATGGCCGCCGTGACCTGCTCGACCGGCAGGTCGAGGGTGTCGGCGATCGTGCGGACGTCGTGCTTGCCGTCCAGCAGCGGCAGCAGCCGAACGGCCGTCGGGTCGGTCACGACGGCACTGCCGTGCTCGCACAGCAGGTAGACACCTTCGCCACGGACGACGGACACGCCCAGGTGGCGGCGCAGCCGGGGCACGATCATCGCTGCTCCTCCTTGCCGGTACCGGTGGCCTGCCGGAACCGGGTGGGCGACCCCCCAAGAGACCGCCCACCCGGCGCGTGCCGGCTAGCCGACCGGAACGGCCACGGTGTCGTCGTCGGTCGTGTCCGGGATCTCGGAGAAGCACGTGATGCAGCCGCACCAGCAGAGTTCCTCTGCGCGCGGCAGCACGACGGGGCTGTCCGGATCGGTGACGGCGCCCAAGTCACCGTCGAGCATGGTGATGACGAGATCAGCGTGCATGAGAGTGCTCCCGGGTTCGTGCCCTGCGGATCCGGTGGGGACCCGCACGGAGTCTCCCGGTATGGGCACTCGGTGAGCCAGTGCGCCGAGCACAAGCCGGCATGACATTTGTCATGAATGGCGGTGACCGATGCGTTACGGAGCGCTTTGCCGGCAGAAATACCGTCCCCGGAATTGCGAGTCCGGGAATGGTGGCATTGGTCCGATTCGAATGCCCGGTTTGGCGGGAATCAGCGGTTGTGCAGCAGGTCGTGCATGACCCTGCGGTGACGGAACACCCGCGGCAGCACGCCATGGTCCAAACCACGGGCGAGTGCGGGCGGTGGCACGACCAGCACCGTGCACTCCGCCCTCGCCAGGCAGTACCTGGGCACCGACCGGTGCGTCAGCCTGCGCACCGGACCACCCCGGCCGGCGCCCACCACCAACAGGTCGTGCTCGTCGGTGGCCAGGCCGGTCAGCACCCAGCCCGGCAGGCCCTGCTCGGCCATCAGATGCGCCGGCACGTCGGCGGGCACACCGCCCAGTGCGTCGTTCCACGCGGACCGCAGCCGGGCCAGCGCGTTCGCCCGCCACACGCGGCGCAGGTGCGGCACCGGGGACATCCGGTCGACCATGTCGCCGCCAGGCGCGGACCAGGCGATCACCGAGTACAGCACGCCACCGCGCAGCCTCGCCTCCGCCACGGCGAAGCGCAGGGCGTGCAGGCTGCTCACCGATCCGTGCACGCCGACAATGATCCGAGGAACGTCCCCGCCCACCACGGCATTCTCCCACCGTCCGCCGAAGACCGCTGCCGTGAAGTTACCGGCCTTACGGCCGGTCCCACTACCTCACATACGCGATCCTGATGGCTGGGAAGCCTTACTGAACCCCTTACGCCAGAAGGGCTCTGCCGTACCAGTCGGTGCCGTCGCGGACGCCGGGCAGGGTGAAGAAGTAGCCGCCGCCGTAGGGCTGGATGTAGTCCACCAGCGGCTCGTCGATCAACCGGGTCTGCACGGTTTCGAAGCCCCGCTCCAAGTCCTGCTGGTAGGCGCAGAACACCAGACCCACGTCGATGTTGCCGTTGACGTCCGTGCCGGCGTCGTAGTTGTAGCCGCGGCGCAGGATGCGGTTGGCGTCGGTCTTCGCCGTGCGCGGGTTGGCCAGGCGGATGTGCGCGTCCAGCGGGATCGTGTTGCCGGCCGGGTCGGCCGCGTAGTCGGGAACGTCGGTCTCGTGCACACCGCCCAGCGGGGCCCCGGTGTCCCGCTTGCGGCCGAACATGTTCTCCTGTTCCTTCAACGAGACCCGATCCCAGAACTCGACCAGCATCCGGATCAGCCGCACCGCCTGGTACGAGCCGTCCGTGGCCCACGCGGGCTCGCCGCCCGAGGGCGGCACCCACACCAGCTTGTCCGCCTCGTCGGCTTTGGGATTGGCGATGCCGTCCTTGAAGCCCATCAGGTTGCGCGGCGTGCCGGACGGGCGCGGCGGCGCCTGGTAGCCGTTCATCCGATACCGCAGCTGCATGCCGCCGCGGGTGTGCTTGGCGATGTCGCGCAGCGCGTGCTGCACGGTGTCCGGGTTGTTCGCGCAGATCTGCAGCATCAGGTCGCCGTGGCACCACGCCGGGTCCAGCGAGTCGTTCGGGAAGCTGACCATCCGCTTGAGCTTCACGGGTTTGCGCGCGGCCAGCCCGAACCGGTCGTCGAACAGTGACGCGCCGGCCGACAGTGTCACGGTGAGGCCGTCGGCCGGGACGATCGGGCCGAGGATCTCGCTGTCCGACGGCGGTGCGGCCAGGCCCAGGTCGACCGGTGTGCCGCCGGTGGCCAGGAAGCGGACCCGCTCGGTGAGCGTCCGCAGCAGCGTCGTCAGGCCCGCCCGGCCGGTGGCTGTCACGTCGAACGCCGCGAACAGCGCGTGCTTCTGCTGCGGCGTGAACACGCCGGCCTGGTGCCGGCCGTGGAACGGCCACGAGTCCTGCTCGGTCGCCGCCGCAACCGATGCCGACGACGACTGCGCCGCGTCGGCGTGGGCGCCCGCGGCGATCAGGCCACCGGCCAGCGCCGTGCCGGCCACGCCGGCCCCGGTCCCCTGCAGGAACCTGCGCCTGCTCAGATCCATCCGCGTCCCGCCCGTCAGCTCGCACCGATTTCCAGCAGGTCCGGCACCGGGGAGATGTCCTCCAACTCCTGACCGATGGCCGCGTTCACCCGCTGCCGCTCCGCGATCGGCGCGGTCGTCTCGTTGTCCCACACCCCGTTGTGCCGGGTGGCTTCCAGCGCCCGTTGCAGCGCGTCCAGATCGGACCGGACGGTGTCCACCAGGCCCGCCTTGCGCTCGTCGATCAGGGGCGCCAGTTCGTCCAGCACCACGCGCGTGGCGTCCACGTCGGCCAGTGTCTCGGCGAACCCGGTGCCGGCGCCCTGGTCGCTCATGCCGGACAGGTGGTCGCGCTGCGCGTCCTCGAGGATCTCGTGCGCGCGGATCACCATGTCCTTCGGGTTCGTCGTCAGCGACGGCAGCTTCTGGCGCAGCGTCTGGATGTCGGTGAGCAGCTGGGCCGCGTACGGCGCCAGCGTCGCGGCCGACTGGCCGTGCCACAGGCCGTACTCGATGCGACGCAGGCCGGTGAAGTCCTTGTCGTGCACACCGTCGGGCAGGCCCTGCGGGCCGCCGTCGATCGCGCCCGCCAGGTCGCCGAAGCTGTCGTAGGCGGCGCCGACCCGCTCCCAGGTCAGCTGCGGCGCCTGCCAGGCGGCCCGGGCCGCGGGCAGGTCGTTCCGGTCGATGGCCGACCGCAGCGCGGTGACCTGGGTGATCATCGTGGCCAACTGGCCGTCGACGTAGGTCTGGTAGCGCTGGATCGGCACGTCCAGTTCGCTGGGCTGCAGCGGCGGCACGGCGAACATCCGGGGGAACGCCACATTGCGGCCGCCGCTGGTGCGCACGGCCGTGGACGTGCGCGGCGTCTCGCCCGACATGTCGCACTTCCACTGGTAGCTGCCGGTCGCCACGGCGACCGTGACCGTGCGTTCGGTGCCGGGGCCCAGGTTCTCCGCCTCGGCGACGACACCGCCGTCGGTGGAGCGGACGAAGTAGACGTCACCGGCGCGGCCGGACCGGTTGAGCACGGTGAACGTGCGGTTGCCCGCGTCGAGCCGCGTGAAGTCCGGCATGCACGCCTGGGCCGTGACGGTGACCTGCTGGGTGGCCGTCGCGGCCGACGAGCCGGCGCCGACCAGCGCGAAGACCCCCGCCGCCACGACGGGCACCAGCACGGCGGCGGCGATCGGCGTCCACGGCTGGTGGACCCACGCCGGCATCCACGGGACCCGCCTGCGCTCCCGCTGCCGCTCCCCCACCGGTTCCCGGACCGGCTGGAACCACAGGAACACCGCCAGCACGATGCCGACGTAGAGCACGTAGGCGACGACCTGCAGCCACGTCATCGACGGTGTCAGGTTCGTGACGCCCCGGATGATGGCGACCCACCACGAGTCCGGCGACACCGACCCGGTCAGGTCGAACGCGAGCCACGCGTGCCCAGGCACCAAACCGGACTCCTGCAGGTCGCCGATGCCGTAGGCGAGGACGCCGCCGGCGATCACGACCAGCGCGACCGCCGTGCGGCGGAAGAACACTCCCAGATTGATCCGGATGGCCCTGCGGTACAGCAGCCAGCACAGCGCGACGGCCACGGCGATGCCGACGGCGGCGCCGATCAGCGGGGCGGTCGTCTCGCCGGACGCCTGCACGGCCGTCCAGAGGAACAGCGCCGTCTCCAGGCCCTCCCGGCCGACCGCGAGGAACGCCGTCGCGGCCAGCGCGCCCGCGCCGATCCTCAGCGCGACGTCGACCTGCTTGCCCAGGTCGCCGGACAGGTCACGCGCGGTGCTGCGCATCCAGAAGATCATCGCGGTGACGAGCACGACGGCGATCACGCTGAGTATGCCGCCGAACGCGTCCTGGGCGCGGGCGGACAGCTCCGACCGGGAGAACGTCAGCACGGCACCGAAGCTCAGCGCGAGCATCAGCGCGGCCAGCACACCCAGCCACACCGACCGGGCCGCGCGCGAACCGCCGGAGCCGCGGCGGACGGCGGCGAGCAGGATGCTCACCACCAGGCCGCCTTCCAGTCCCTCACGCAGACCGATCAGCAGGTTGGGGACAGCGTCCGCCCACACGGCGTCTCCCGCTTCGTCCGAGCACAATGGCTAGCCTTACCTCACCCACATCGGGTGAGGAGCACGGAGCGTTACGGGTGGCGAGGACCTGCTACCTGCGCGGGTGAGCCACTTTGCCCACCTTGCCCAGCACCCGCAGGTGCAGCGGGAGCGTCAGGACGAACGCCACGACGGACACCACGATCGCGCCGAAGAACGCCGGCCAGAAACCGGTGACGTGGAACGGCAGGTGCAACTGGCCGCTGATCCACGACGCGAACCAGAACAGCAGCGCGTTGACGACGAAGCCGATCAGGCCGAACGTCAGCACGTAGAGCAGGCACCCGGCCACCTTGACGATCGGCTTGATGATCAGGTTGACCAGACCGAACACCACGGCGAACCCGATCAGTGTGCCGACCTGCGCGGGTGTGGACGCGGCGAGCAGGTCGACGCCCGGGATGAAGGTGGCCACCCAGACCGCGATGGCGGTGGCGAGCACTCGGTAGACGAACTCCACGGCGCACACCTAACCACAGATCGTTTCTCGGCTCGGTAAGATGTCACATCTTACCGATAGGAGTGTGCGATGGCCGCACCGGACGGCCTGCCGTCGGTCCCACCCCGGGTGAGCCTGCGCGAGCAGGTCACCGAGGCGCTGCGCGCCGCGCTGGTGTCCGGGGCGCTGCGCGCCGGGGTCGTCTACTCGGCGCCCGGCCTGGCCGAACGGTTCGGCGTGTCGGCCACCCCGGTCCGTGAGGCCATGTTGGACCTGGCCAAGGCCGGTCTGGTGGAGGCGGTGCCGAACAAGGGCTTCCGGGTCACCGAGCTGACCGAACGCGACCTGGACGAGTACACCGCGATTCGCGCCCTGCTGGAACCCCCGACCGTGGCTCAGGTCGCCGCGACGGTCCCCAGGGAGCGGATCGAGGAACTGCGGCCGCTGGCCGACCAGGTGGTCGCGGCGGCCGTGCGCAAGGACGTGCTGGCCTACGTCGAGGCCGACAACGCCTTCCACCTGGCGCTGCTCGGGCTGGCCGGGAACGCGCACCTGGTCGAGGTGGTGCGCGACCTGCGGTACCGGTCGCGGCTGTACGGCGTGCCCGGCCTGGCGGAGCGGGACGAACTGGAACCCAGCGCCCGGCAGCACTTGGCGCTGCTGGACGTGGTGGCCGGCGGCGACGCGCGAGCCGCCGAGACACTGACGCGGGAGCACCTCGGTCACATCAGGGGCATGTGGGCCTGACCCGGGACCGGTC
>DASZXM010001059.1:0-9553 GCA_035546415.1 Pseudonocardiaceae bacterium | reverse complement strand
GGTCGACGCCGAGCAGCGACGCCGCCGACGACAGCACGCGCGCCGCGTTGAGCGTGCACACCAGGGGCAGGAACGCGCCGCTCGCGTCGGCGAAACCGGCGATGATGGCCGTCGGGTCGGCGGTCGGGGTCGGTGACACCGCGAAGACCGTGCCGGACGTGCCGATCGACACGACGACGTCACCGACACCGGCGTGCACGCCGAACGCCGCCGCCGCGTTGTCGCCGGCACCCGGCCCGAGCAACGCGGCGCCCGCCGTGCCGGCCGACTCGTGCGGGCCGAGCACCTTGGGCAGGACGGCGTCGTGGCCGAGTGCGGCGCGCAGCAGATCTGTGCGGTACTCGCCGGCCGCCGGGGACCAGTAGCCGGTGCCGCTGGCGTCGCTGCGGTCCGTGGTCAACGCCGGCAAACCGTTGGCACCGGCCAGTTTCCAGGTCAGCCAGTCGTGTGGGAGGGCGACGGCGGCCGTGCGCCCTGCGTTGGCCGGCTCGTGTTCGGCGAGCCAGCGCAGCTTGGTCACGGTGAACGACGCGAGCGGCACGCTGCCCACCGTCGTGGCCCAGAAGTCCGCGCCGCGCTCGGCCACCAGTTCGGCCGCCGCGTCGGCCGAGCGCAGGTCGTTCCACAGCAGCGCGGGCCGCACGACGGCACCGGACTCGTCCAGGCACACCATGCCGTGCTGCTGTCCGCCCACGGCCACGGCGGCCACGTCGGCCAGGCCACCGGCCTGCTCGATCGCCGTGTTCAGCGCCTGCCACCAGTGGTCGGGATGCACCTCGGTGCCGTCCGGGTGCGGCGCGACGCCGGACGGGACCAACCGGCCGGTTCCGGCGTCACGCACGACCACCTTGCACGACTGCGTGGACGAGTCGACGCCCGCGACCAGCGTCACCGGGCACCCGTGAGGTGTTCCACGGCGAGCTGGGTGAGCGCCACGAAGCCGTAGCCGCGCTCGGCGAACTTGTCCGCGTCGAACTCCTCGTACGCGGACCGGTCGGCGATCAGGTCGGTGACCGTCTCACCTGCGCCCAGGGTCGGCGTGGCCAGCTCGTCGACCCGGGAGGCCTTCATCGCCTCCTGCACGGCCGGGTCGGCGCGGAACGCGGCGGCGCGCTCGCGCAGCAGCAGGTACGTCCGCATGTTCGCCGCGGCACTGGCCCACACGCCGGTGATGTCCTCGGTGCGGCTGGGCTTGTAGTCGAAGTGCCGAGGACCGGTGTAGCCGCCGG
The DNA here is from genome assembly GCA_035546415.1 of Pseudonocardiaceae bacterium. GTDB lineage: Bacteria > Actinomycetota > Actinomycetes > Mycobacteriales > Pseudonocardiaceae > DATEPR01. The sequence goes on along the minus strand of DASZXM010001059.1, from coordinate 8,324 downwards.
TTTCCAGCAGGTCCACCAGGAAGAACGCGTTGAGCAGGTCGCCGTGGCCGAACACCAGGTCCTGGTCGAACTTGATGCCGCGCTGGCCGTTGAGGTCGATGTGGAACAGCTTGCCCTGCCACAGGGCCTGGCTGATGCCGTGCACGAAGTTCAGCCCGGCCATCTGTTCGTGGCCGACCTCCGGGTTCACGCCGACCATCTCGTGGTGCTCCAGCGTGGAGATGAACGCCAGGGCGTGGCCCACGGTGGGCAGCAGGATGTCGCCGCGCGGCTCGTTCGGCTTGGGCTCCAACGCGAACCGGATGCCGTAGCCCTGGTCGACGACGTACTGGGCGAGCGTGTCCACGGCTTCGCGGTAGCGGTCCAGCGCGGCGCGGACGTCCTTGGCCGCGTCGCTCTCCGAGCCTTCCCGGCCGCCCCACATGACGTACGTCTGCGCGCCCAGTTCGGCGGCCAGGTCGATGTTGCGCAGCACCTTGCGCAGCGCGTACCGGCGCACCGCCCGGTCGTTGCTGGTGAACCCGCCGTCCCGGAACACCGGGTGGGTGAACAGGTTCGTGGTCATCATCGGCACGACGAGCCCGGTCTCGGCCAGCGCGGCCTTGAACCGGTCGATGTGCTGCTGGCGGGCGGTGTCGTCGCTGCCGAACGGAATGAGGTCGTCGTCGTGGAACGTGACGCCCCACGCGCCGAGGTCGGAGAGCCGGTGGACGCTCTCCACCGGGTCCAGCGGCGGGCGGGTCGCGTCGCCGAACGGGTCGACGGCTCGCCAGCCGACGGTCCACAACCCGAAGCTGAAGTGGTCGTCCCGGGTGGGTTCGGTGGCCACGATCCTCGCCTCCCACAGTTGTTTTTAATAGTTCAATGGCTGAACATAGACGCGGGTCGCAGCCCAGTCAAGGTTTTGGTACAGCCGTCGAACTATTAGGATGCGGACGATGACCGATCCGTCACCCGCAGGTCAGCACACCCTGCGCCGGCACAACTCGGCGCTGGTGCTGCGCGCCGTGTTGGACGCGCCGGGCATCTCCCGGGCGGCCATCGCGGCGCACACCGGCCTGGCGAAGGCGACCGTGTCCAGCCTCGTCGACCGGCTGATCGCGGGCGGCCTGGTCGCCGAGACCGGACTGGTGTCCCGGCAGGGTCGCGGGCGGCGGAGCACCGGCCTGGCGCCGGACGCGTCCGGACCGCACGGGCTGGGCGTGGACATCGGGGTGGACTACCTGGCGACGTGCCTGGTCGACCTGAACGGCGACATGCACTCCTACCGTGTGCGGACCGTGGACAACCGCAACCGGCCGCCGTCGCGGGTCCTGGGCGCCGTGGTGCGGGCGGTCGACGCGGCGCTGCGCAACGCGGCAGTGCCCGTGGGCGGCGTCGGGATCGCACTGCCCGGCCTGGTGGAGTCCGGGTCCGGCCGGCTGCGCGTCGCCCCGAACCTGGGCTGGCGCGACCTGGACGTCGGCTCGTTCGTGGGTGCGCGGGTCGGCTGCCTACCGGTGCTGGTGGGCAACGAGGCCGACTTCGCGGCAGCGGCCGAACTGGGCTCCGGCGCGGGGTCACGCGACTTCGTGCTGGTGTCCGGCGAGATCGGCATCGGCGCGGGACTGGTCGTCGACGGCAGGCCGTTCACCGGCGTGCGCGGGTTCGGCGGCGAGATCGGGCACCTGACGGTGGACCCGAACGGGCCGGAGTGCGCGTGCGGATCGCGCGGCTGCCTGGAGCGGCTGGCCGGCCTGGAATGGGTGATGCGGTCGGCCGGGGTCGGGTCGTCGGCGGAGCTGGTGGACCGGTTGGCCGCCGAGGACTCGCGTGCCGTGACGGCGGTCCGGGAGGCGGGCCGGTGGCTCGGGGTCGCGCTGTCGGCGGTGGTCAACGTGGTGGACGTGCCGTGCGTGGTGCTGGGCGGCAGCTACGCCCAGCTCGCGCCGTGGCTGCGGGACGCGATGGCGGCGGAACTGGAGCGGCGCGTGGTGAGCGCCGGCTGGTCACCGGTCCGGATCGTGGCGTCCACGCTGGGAGCGGCGGCGGCCGTGCGCGGCGCGGGAGCCGCCCCGGTCCAGGCGATCGTCGCCGACCCGGACGGCTACCTCACGGCCGCCGGCTAATCCTCAGCCGTGAGGTACAGCTCCAGCACCGCACGCTCGGGCGGTGTCGTGTACTGCCCCGGTATGGTCTGGTTCCCGCCGCACATCAGCGATACCGGCCCGGTGCGCATGATGATCACCCGCAGCCGCTCGCCGTACGGATGTTCGGCCGGGAACGGTGTCCGCACCCTGGGCGACGTCAGGTAGATCGACGTCGGCTGGTACCGCTCGTCGATACCGGGCTGGCGGAATCCCATCCAGTTCTGGGGCGACCCGCGTTTCAGGTCGTCGATCACTTCTCGATCGGTGTACAGTCAGAAGTTCCCCGTAGCCGCCGCCGATCGAACAGTGCTGTCCAACCCGGGCGACGAATCGACGGCCAGCCATACGTCCGACAACGAGTTCGGGCTGTCGATCCCATTGTTGCCGTAGCCGTCCTGGCACAGCGTCTTCGGGTGCACGTCGCCCAGTTTCGACTGGATTGCGTCCAGTTCTTCCTGCGCCCTGTTGTACCCGGTCGACCCGAGGCCACAGCCACCGAGCAGGAACAGCAGGCCGCAACACAGCGCGATTCCCTTGGGGCAGCTTCACCGTCGGCCCCCCAAACCACCCGTCAGAGGACCAGCGTCGCAGGGCAGGCCGGCGGACCGCCTCCGTAGAACTACGCCCGAACGCCGGCCGAGTTCATGCGTTGCGCTGCGCGGCGATCGTGAGCGTGATAATCAAGGTGGTCGGTTGTGCGGGAGGAGACAACGTGGGCAGGTCGTCGGACAGCGGGGTGGCCAACACCACCGCCGTGGTCCGCATCATCAACGAGCGGGCCGTCTACGAGCAGACCCGGCAGCTCGGCCCGGTCTCGGCCTCCCAGTTGGTCACGGCCACGGGCCTGTCCAAGCCGACCATCGGCCTCGCGCTGGGCGGCCTGGAGCGTGCCGGCCTGGTGCGGCACGTCGGGCACCGCGTCGGCCAGGTCGGTCGGGCGCCCAGGCTGTACGAGATCCGGCCGGAAGCGGGGTGGGCGTTGGCCATCGACATCGGCGGCTCGTGGATCAGGGCGGCCGTGGCCGACCTGTCCGGCAAGGTGGCCGTCCGGCACGAGGAACGCGTCAAGGCGAAGACGTCGGCGTCGCTGATCCGGCAGGTCGGTGAGCTGGCGCAGTCCGTGCCCGGGCGGACCGGGTTGGGGTACGACGACATCACGCACACCGTGCTGGGCATCCCGGGTGTGTACGAACCGGAGTCCGGCCGCATCTACGTCGCACCGAACCTGCCCGGCTGGGACAAGCCGGGGTCGGTGGGCTCGCTGCGGGCCAAGCTGGGCGAACGGTTCTCCATCGACAACGACGTCAACCTGGCGACGCTCGCCGAACAGGCCTACGGGTTGGGTGCCGGCGTGCGCAATTTCGTGTTCGTGTCCGTGGGCACCGGCGTGGGCATGGGGATCGTGGTGGACGGCCGGCTGTACCGCGGGTCGCACGGGCGGGCGGGGGAGATCTCGTATCTGCCGGTCGGCGACGGGCAGTTGCCCAGGTCCGCGGCCACCCGGCAGCACGGCTTCCTGGAGACCGTGGCGTCGGCGAACGGGATCGTGGCCACGGCCCGGGAGAACGGCATGGCCGTCGACTCCGCGGAGCAGGTGTTCGAGGCGGCCCGCAAGGGCGACGCGCACGCGCTGCGGGCGGTGCGCACGGAGGCCGACCACCTGGCCCGCGCGCTGGCGTCGATCATCGCGGTGCTCGATCCGGGACTGATCGTGCTGGGCGGCGGCGTGGGCAGCAACGTGGACGTGCTGCTGGAGCCGATCCAGCAGCGGCTGTCGGACGTGATGGCGTTGGATCCGCCGCCGATCAAGGTGTCGGCTGTCGGGCGGGAGAGCGTCGTGCTGGGCGGCCTGGCGGCCGGTCTGGACGCCGCCCGGGACATCGTGCTGGCCCAGATCGAAGCCTGAGACCGGTGTTAAAACCGCGCACCGAATAGCGGCTTGACGCCATATGTAAGGCAGGCATACAAACTGCTGCCATGAGGAGAACTGTGGGCGCGGGCCTGGCATCCGGCGTCGCGCTGATCCTGTTGGCCGCCGTCGGCACGTCGGTCGCCGTCGCGTCCGGCCCGGACGACTCCGCCGGTCACGCACCGGCGGTCGGCCACCAGGCCATCGGGCTGTCCACGCTCGGCACCCACGGCTGGAAGGTGCTCACCAGCGCCACGGCCACGCAGGGCGGGGCGGCCATCTCCACACCCGGCTTCGACACGAGCAAGTGGCTGTCCGTGACGCCGGACGACGCGGGCGCCCCGGGCACCGAGGTCGAGGCGCTGCTCCAGAACGGCGGCTGCCCCGACGTCTTCTACTCGGACAACATGAAGAAGTGCTTCGGCCAGATGACGTCCATCGGGCCCGAGACCATCGCGCGGTTCAAGGACCCGTGGTGGTACCGCACCGACTTCCGGGCGAACCTCGCGTCCGGCCGGACGGCGTCGCTGATCGTCAACGGCGTCGTCGGCAAGGCCGACGTCTGGCTCGACGGCAAGGAGATCGCCACCAGCGCCACGGTCACCGGCGACTACACGAAGTTCACCTTCGACGTCACCGGGAAGCTCAGGTCCGGTAGGAACTCGCTGGCCATCGAGGTCTACCCCAACGACCCGACGACGATGCTCACCGTTGACGACGTCGACTGGAGCCAGATCCCGCCGGACAACAACACCGGCATCCAGTTCCCCGTGCAGCTGCTGGTGTCCGGCCCGCTGTCGGTCGGCGACTCGCACGTCGTGCAGGACGACGCCGCCGACCTGAGCAGTTCCACACTGACGGTGAAGACCGACGTCACGAACCACTCCGGCAGCAGCCAGACCGGCACCGTCACCGCGACGGTCACCCCGCCCGCCCGCGGTGGCGCGCCGATCACGGTGTCCCGGTCGGTGACCGTGCCGGCGAACTCGACGACGACGGTGTCGTTCACGAACGCGTCACTGAAGATCAAAAATCCGAAGGTGTGGTGGCCCTACCAGATGGGCGCCCAGCCGCTGTACGGCCTCGACGTGTCGGTGGCGCAGCGCGGTGTGGTGTCCAACAGCACCCACGAGACGTTCGGCATCCGCACGGTGACGTCGAAGCTGGTCGGCAAGTCGTCCCAGGCGCCGGACGGCGTGCGGCAGTACTCGGTCAACGGCGTGCCGTTCGTGGTGCGCGGCGGCGGTTTCGCGCCCGACCTGTTCCTGCACTACTCGTCGACGGACGTGGCCAGGCAGATCGCGCTCCTGAAGAACCTGGGGATCAACACGCTCCGGCTGGAGGGCCACTTCATGCCGGACGACTTCTACCAGCAGATGGACCGGGCGGGCATCCTCATCGACGCCGGTTTCCAGTGCTGCGACGCGTGGCAGCCGGACTCCGATTCAGTGCCGGCCGCGACGTTGCGGGTCATGGCGCTGTCCGCGTTGACGATCGGCCGGAACGAGCGCAACCACCCGAGCGTGTTCACGTTCAGCTGGAGCGACAACCCGCCCGTGCCCGACCAGGAGACCGTTTCGCTGAACGCGTTCGCGCAGGCCGACTTCGACGTGCCGATCGTGTCGTCGGCGGAGTACAACAGCAGCCCGAAGCTGGGCGCGGCGGGCGAGAAGGAAGGCCCGTACGACTACGTGCCGCCGAACTACTGGTACGACACCAGCCACTTCGACCCCGGCGACGACACGCGGACGAACGTCGGCGGCTCGTGGGGTCTGGACAGCGAGCAGAGCGCGGGCGACACCGTGCCCACGCAGGACTCGATCAACCGGTTCCTGTCGCCGTCCGACCAGGCGGCGCTGTGGCAGAACCCGAGCGCGGTGCAGTACCACGCGAACTACGAGTCGGGGCACGGCGGCTACTCGTTCGGCGAGCTGTACGACTTCGACCAGGCCATGAAGAACCGCTACGGCCCCTGGTCCGGCCTCGCGCAGTACGTCGAGCAGGCCCAGGTGCAGAACTACGAGAACACCCGGGCCCAGTTCGAGGCGTTCGTCGACCACTGGAACAACTCCACCCCGTCCACCGGCACGATCTACTGGCAGGTGAACAAGGGCTGGCCGACGCTGTTGTGGGACCTCTACAACAGCGACGGAGACCAGGCGGGTTCGTTCTTCGGCGCGAAGAAGGCCAACGAGCCGCTGCACGTCCTCTACACGCAGGACGACGGCACGGTCACGGTGGACAACCTGGGCGGCTCGGCGCAGTCCGGCCTCTCGGTCGAGGCGAAGGTCTACAACACGGCCGGCAAGGTCACCGACGACCGGACCGTCAGTGGGATCACCCTGAAGGCACAGCAGGTGCGTAACTCGGTGCTGACGCCGAAGGTGCCCGCGACGACGAAACCGCCCGCAGCCGCGAGCACGTACTTCGTCGAACTGCTGCTGAGGCAGCACGGCACGGTCGTGGACCGCAACGTGTACTGGCAGTCGACGCAGCAGGACGTCGTCAACTGGTCGAAGACGATGGGCAACCCGCAGGCGACGATGAGCCAGTACGCCAATCTGCGGGGGTTGCGGTCGTTGGGCACGGCGAAGGTGTCCGCGGTGGCGGCCACCAGCCGCGGCAGGGGCCCGGGCGGCGCCGACACGATGACGAAGGTGACGGTCACCAACACGTCGTCGACGCCGGTCGTCGGGTTCTTCCTGCGGGCGGACATCCGGCGTGGCAACGCGAACGGCACCGAGCGGCCCGGTGACAACCAGATCGCGTCGGGCCTCTGGGACGACAACGACGTCACGTTGTGGCCGGGTGAGTCGCAGACGCTGACGGTCACGTACCGGTCGGCCGACCTGAAGGGCGCGACACCGGTGGTCAGCGTGTCCGGCTGGAACGTCGGCAGGGTCGACGTGGCGGCACCCGCGACGACGGCGGCGTGGCTGGCGCGGTGGCGGGCGGCGACCGCTCCCCGGGTGCTGCATTTCAACAGCCCCAGCGGCCGGCCGGTCGGGTAGGCGGCGGGGCTGGTGCGGCGCCGTGCGGTGGCACGGGCGCCGCACCGGGCCGTAGGCTGGGGGAATGGGACAGCTCGGTGAACTCTTCCCCGGCGCGAAGATCCGCAAGGACACGCCGGAGGAAGCGGGCAACGGCCAGAAGTTCGAACCGGGCCCGCTGGACCTGGACAGCGGCGTGGTCCGGTTGGCACCGCGCCCCGCCACCCCGCCCGACCCGGACGGCGACGCCGCGGACGACTAGGTCCGCGGTTTGAGCGCTCGCAGCCACAGGTGGTACGGGATGGTGGCGACCGTGCCGTCCCGGAGTGTCGTGCGCGGTTCCCGGATCGCCTCGATGCGCAGGCCGGCGTCCTCCAACGGGCGCGTGTAGGCCGTCAGCGGGCGTCGCCAACCCTGGAACCGCATTTCCAGGCCTTCCCCGCGGGCCCATGCCGTGATGCGTCTGGTCTGGAAGTAGGGGCCGTCCAGGACGAAGTGACCGTCGGCGTTCTTGCTGCCCGTGTTGGTGACCGGGTGGGTGATGGCGACGCAGAGCCGGCCGCCCGGGGTCAGCACCCTGGCCGCCTCCTGGATCGAGTCCGGCAGGTCGGCCACGTCCATCAACGTGTTGTACGCGATGACCGCGTCGAACGAGTCGTCCGGGAACGGCAGGTGCGCCGCGTCGGCCAGCAGGTAGGTGCCGGCCGGGTCAGCGTCCCGCGCCGCGGCGAGGAGCGTCGGCGCGGCGTCGACACCGGTGACGTTGTGGCCGGCCGCTTTCAGGTCCCTGGTGACCCTGCCCTCACCACAGCCGATGTCCACTGTGGCCCGTGCCGGCGACGGGACGAGCTCGAAGAACTCTCTTCCCAGTCCCGTTGCGTCATCCGCCCCCTATATCAGCCGAAACTGACGCGTTCCAGCCAATAACGGACCAGGTCCTGGTCGCCGATGACCTCCACGGTTTCCGGTGGGCGGCGCTTGTAGATCACCAGCAGCAGGTCGGTGACCGGGCCGCGCAGGGCTGCCGTGGACTTCTCGTGGGCGCGGCGCCAGGTGATCGCGTCGCCGGTCAGGTCCAGGACCCATTCGGCAGGGGTGTCCGTGGCGTGGAAGTGGATGGTGCGGTCCGGGCCGAGGAGTTCCTTCATCCACGGGTGGACCTCGAAGTGGAAGGGCAGGGAACCCAGTTCCAGCCACTCGTCGATGGCGTCCGTCGCAACGTCCGGGTCCAGTTCGTAGCGGGCGCCCAGTGCGAGCGTGGCGTCCGCCCGGTGCATCGCCGTTTCGTGGGTGAAG
>DASZXM010001058.1:0-4113 GCA_035546415.1 Pseudonocardiaceae bacterium | reverse complement strand
GTACGGGCCTGTCACCGGGTCGGTTGACGTCGATGGCGGTGTCCGTGCGTGCCGCCGAGAAGGCGGCGCCCACCCACCCGCACCCGGCGACGGGCGAGAGCGCCATGGCGAACGTGCTCGCCGGGCCGTTCGTGGCGATCGCCGACCGGGTGCGGGACGCGGTGCGTTCGTCCCGTCAGGACGGAGGTTGACGGTCGCGGTTCGGGCCGCGACCACACCGCCTGGGTCACGGCCCGGATCGCCCCGAACCGCCCCGGAACCGCGTCGTCAGGACGTCCGCGCCGGGCACGACAGCAGCGGTGCGACGAGTTGGCGCATCACCGGCGAGGGCACCAATCCCAGTTGGCTGCCCAGCATCTGGCGGTAGACGTCGTACTGCCGGACCGCTTCGGCGACGTTGCCCTCCGCCAGGTGCACCTCGACCAGCCGCCGGTGGGCGCTCTCCCGTAACGGTTCCGTGGACACGGCCGCGAGGGCCAGATCCATGGCCTGCCGCAGCTGGCCAAGACGTCGGTACTGCGCGGACAGCGACTCCAGCGCGCGCAGCCGGAGCTGACGGAAGCACTCCCGGTGGACCACGGCCCACTCGTCGGTCCAGCCCGGCAGGACGTCGGCCGACAGCAGTTCGAAGTCGAGCGGTTCCGGGGCCAGGTCCGGCCGCTCCGCGTAGCGGCGGGCGCCGTGCTCGATGCGGACGAGGTCGACGTCCACGTCGTCGTCCAGGCGCAGGCTGTGCGAGCGGGCGGCGACGATCACGCGTCCGACGGCCTGCGTGGTCCGCCACAGGGCGGATCGGAGACGGGCCGCGGCCCTGGCCGGCTCGCTGGCCGACCACAGCGCCATGGCCGTTGCCCTGCGTGGGCTCCACCGCTGTTCCAACGCCAGGTACGCCAGCAGCCGCTGGGCGTTCGGCGGTAGCGGCACATCATGGGCGCCCACCCGCAACGCGAACGCGCCCAGCAGTCGCACACTGATCGCATCCCGGTCATTCGCCGCGGAAGTCGGCTCGCTCACCATGGCGCCATCCGTTTCGCTCGACGTCGATGAGTCTGCTGACTTCCCAGGGGTCGCGCCCGATAATCGCCGTTTCGGAAGATTCTTTGGACTGGTTCCAGAATGCCGGGGCCATCGGCGCACCCGATTCGTGGTGCACTATCGGGGGTATGCCCGGACGGGAACGTTCCCTGCCTGCGGGATGGGTGAGACGATGGCCAGGAAGACGGCGAACACTCCGGCGCTGGTGCTCGCGATGGGCCGGCTCGGCATCGGAGTCGTGGCGACCGTGGCGCCCGCGACGGCCACCAGGCTCTGGCTGGGTGCCGCGCCGAGCGATCTGACGCGGATGCTGGGCCGGTCGCTGGGCGGCCGGGACTTCGCGTTGGCGGCCGGTGCGTTGCTGGCGCTGGCCGTCGGGGAACCGGCCGACGTGCGCCGCTGGGTGCGTGCCGGTGCCGTCGCCGACGCGGTCGATGCCCTGGCCACGGTGGCGTGCTGGTCCTCGCTGCCCCGCGCCAACCGGGTCGCCACGCTCGTGGCCTCGGCGGGCGCCGCCGCGCTCGGGTTGACCGCGGTGCGGTGAGGGTTGGACGCGTGCCGCGCCGGGTAGTCGTTCACCGCATGATCAGCTGAGGGGACGGTGAGCAGTGGATCTCGACGAGGACGATCCGGCGGCACGGGGTCTGCGGCGTTACGTCGGCCTGGTGGCCGACGCCATCGGCGTCGGTTCGGGCGCGTCCCTGGTGCAGCTCGACGAGCCCGTCGGCGTGTACCTCCCACTGGACCGGCGCGGCGACCGTGACCTGGCGCTGCTGTGGGACGAGCGGAGCGGCTGGGCGCTCGCCGTCGAGTCCGGCCGCGGCGTTGACCTGGCGATCACCGGTTTCCTGGCCAGCGAGCTGCTGCCCGCGCCCCGCGTCGTGGCCGACTACGTGCGCCGCGGTTGCCGGCACGGTGACTTCGGGACACGGAGCGCGCCGGTCTTCGACCCGACCGATTTGATCAGCCGGCTGGCGGACTACGCCGCGCCGTCCTGGAAGGGTCCTCGGCACGCGCCGATCCGGCCGGTGCCGGCCGCTCAGCCGTCCCGCTGATCGACCGCGTCCGCGTCGACCGGCAGGCCGGACGGGGGCCGTGGTTCGATCGGGCTCCGCGGTCGGGCGAGTGTGGTGGGTCGGTCGTGGCCGCGCAGCGTCACCGCGTCCGACTCGGCCCAGTGCGCCGCTTCCGGACGCTCGGCCAGGTCGATCATGGCCGACGGTGCGAGCAGCCGGTCCGGTGTCCCTTTGGCCAGTTCGGTCAGCCGGGCGGCCTGGTTGACCGGGTCGCCGATCACGGTGTACTCGAAGCGCCTGCGGTCGCCGACGTTGCCCGCGACGACCCTGCCGGTCGCCACGCCGATGCCGGCGTCCGCGTCGGGGACCTCGGCGGGCAGGCGGTGGGCGATCGCGCGGGCGGCGGCCAGCGCCCGGGTGACGTGGTCGGCCACCGGCTCCGGGGCGCCGAAGACCGCGAGGACGGCGTCGCCGACGAACTTGTTCACCAGGCCGCCGTGCGCGTCGATCTCGTCCACCACGACGGCGAAGAACCGGTTGAGCAGTTCGACGACCTCGTCCGGCGCCCGTGTCGCGGCCAGCCGGGTCGAGCCGACCAGATCGACGAACAGCACCGACACCTCGCAGACCTCGCCGCCCAGTTCCACGCTGCGCGCCAGCGCGGCGGAGGCGACCTCGTGGCCGACGTGGCGGCCGAACAGGTCCCGGATGCGTTCCCGTTCCCGCAGGCCCAGGACCATGCGGTTGAGCCCGGCTTGCAGCACGCCCAGTTCCGTCCCGTCATACACCGCGACCGCGACGTCCAGATCGCCCTGCCGTACCCGTTCCAGGGCGCCGCGCACGGACTGCAGCGGGTTGACGATCGCACGGGCGGTGAACACGGTGACCAGCAGGCCGAAGCCGAACACCACGAGGCCCAGCACGATCACGGTGATCGCCAGCCGGCCCGCGGTCACGCCGCCGCGGATCAGCACGAGCGCCCCGAGACCGATCAGACCGGCGATCGGGACGCCGGTGCCCAGGCACCAGAACACCAGCATCCGGGACCGCACCCCGCCGTGCCGGCCGCGCCGGACGTCCTCGGCCAGCGCGCGGGCGGCCACCGGCCGCAGCGCGAACTCGCCGAGCAGGTATGCGTTGGCGCACACGACGATGCCGGTGAAGGCGATGGTCGCCGGCACCGTCCACAGCAGACCGGGCTGCGTCACGCCCACCAGCACGGCGAACGCCACCGCCGCCCCGGCCCACGACACGGCCTGCACCACCGTCAGGTCCCGGGGCAGGCGCAGTGCCCTGGCCCGTTCGGCCGAGGTGGGCGCCTGGCCGGCCAGCGCCCAGCGCAGCGTCCGCATCGCGCGCCGGGTGCCCCACCATCCGCCCAGCACCAGTCCGGCGAGCACGTACGCCGGCACGGCGACGGCCATGGCGGAGAGCGTCCGCACGGTCGGGCGTGGCCCCGGGATCACGACGACCAGCAGCCCGACCACGACCGCCGCGCCGATCACGTTGGTGACGATCAGCAGCGTGGTGAGCAGGACCTGGACGCGGATCCGGAGGATCGGCACCGGCTGGTCGGCTGATCCCAGCAGCCGCGAACCGAAGGTGTCAGTCACGCTCGTAGTGTGGTCGAGCCAGGCCCACGCCGGCGCCGGCCGTGTCAGACCACACTGTTGGCCGCCTGGCGTTCGAAGATCTGGGTGATCTCCTCCACCGAGTGACCCTTCGTCTCCGGCAGGAACTTCCCGACGAACAGGATCGCGAACACGCACAGGCCGGCGAAGCACACCATGACCCAGCCCAGGCCGATGCCGCCCTCCCAGGTCGGGAAGACCTCCACCAGCGCGAAGTTCGCGATCCAGTCGACAGCCGCACCGATGGCGGCCGCCTGGCCGCGCACCGACGTCGGGAACACCTCGCCCTGGATCAGCCAACCGGTGCCGCCGACACCCGCGGCGAACGACGCGATGAACAGGCTCAGGCCGAGCATCACGATCACGATCTGCGCCGTCCCGTGGAGCAGCAGCAGTCCGGCCGCGGCCACCAGCGCGAACACCAGCATCCC
>DASZXM010001057.1:0-2285 GCA_035546415.1 Pseudonocardiaceae bacterium | reverse complement strand
CCATGGCGTCGCTGCCCGGCACCGCGGCGGCGGCGACGACCATCTGCTCGAACCAGACCGGTACGAACAGCGGCTATTACTACCAGATGTGGAGCAACGGGTCCGGGTCCGCCTGCATCACGCTGAACTCGGGCAACAGCTATTCCACGACGTGGAGCGGCATCGGCGACTTCGTCGCCGGAGTCGGCTGGAATCCGGGAAGCAACCACACGGTGAACTTCTCCGGCAGCCTCAACGCCTCCGGCGGCACGAGTCTGGTGTCGCTGTACGGCTGGTCGACCAACCCGCTCGTCGAGTACTACGTGATGGAGAACTACAAGGGTTCGCCGCCCACGGCCGGTACCTACATGGGCCAGGTCACCAGTGACGGCGGCACGTACAACATCTACGAGCACCTACAGGTCAACCAGCCCTCCATCCAGGGCACGGCAACGTTCGAGCAGTACCTGGCGATCCGGACCTCACCGGTGAGCAGCGGCACCATCACGATGACCAACTTCTTCAACGCGTGGGCCAGCCACGGGATGAACCTGGGCACGCTGAACTACCAGATCCTCGCGACCGAGGCGTGGGGCGGCGGCAGCGGCAACTCCAGCATCACGGTGAACGCGGGCAGTGGCGGCGGTGGTGGCGGTGGTGGCGGTGGCGGCGGCGGTGGTGGTGGCGGCGGGGGTGGCGGCGGCTCCGGCGGCTGCACCGCGACGCTGTCCGCGGGGTCGTCGGGAAGCAACTGGTACAACCTGAACGTCGCGGTGTCCGGCTCCAACACGTGGGCCGTGACGGTGAACCTCCATTCCCCGGCGGTCGTCTACTCCACCTGGAACGTCAACGCCACGTTCCCCAGCCAGTACGTCATGGTCGCCAGTCCGAACGGGAACGGCAACAACTGGGGCATGACGATATCGCCCAACGGCCAATGGACATGGCCGTCGGTGTCCTGTAGCACCGGGTAGCCGAGGGCGCGGCGACGGAGTTCCCGTCCGGCGGCGTCAGTGACGGCGTCCGGTCACGGGAACTCCGTTGGCGGTTCCGGCCAGAACGGTTCGGCCCGACCGGCCGCGTCCCGGATCGCGTCGGCGTCCAGTACCAGGTCGGCCGCTGCCAGCCCGCGGCGCGGCCACGAGCAGACCACGGTGAGCGTGCCGGCTGGCGGCAGCGGCCACGTCCACAGCGTCAACCGCAGGTCCTCACGGCCGTCCGGCCCACCCGAACTGCTCTCTCCCCCGCTGAGCACCAACATGGGCCCGCGCCCGCCGTGCAGACCGGTTTCGTCGTCTTGTCGCACGTCGGTGCCGTCGGCGAGCCGGAGGCGGAAACGCAGGTCCGAGTACCCGGTCCGGCTTCCCGGGTCGGGCGGCGGGCCGCCGGGCGCCGTACCCCGCGCGTGGGCCTCGACCTCGATCTCACAGCCGACCGGGTACGCCAGAACCTGCCGGACGGCCACCACGAGCCCGTCCGACCGGCTGATGATCACCGGCCCGGTGACGTGCCCGCCGGTCATTCGCGGCGGCGCGTACCAGTCGGGCATGTCGCCCGCGGTTGCGTTGCCCGGCACAGCGATCGAGCGTACCCCTGCCGGCCCGTGTCAGCGTGCGTGACGGGAGCGGCGTCGGATGCGCTACTATTCCGCCGTGATGACACGTGGCTATCGATGGTTTGTGTGGCCGGCCTGGAGCCGGCGACCCAGGCCGTAGCCTGTCGTCACCCTCCTGAGCCGGCTCCAGGGCGTAACGCGCACGTGCGTTCGCCCTTTTTTCATGCCACCAGCCGGCTCGGGGCGGGATCACCGGCACCCGCCCGCGTCGGCGGACGGGATCGCTTCGATGACCAACCCCGCACTGTTGACCAAGGTCGACGACCTGCGCATCGCGAAGGTCGTCCCACTGGTCACCCCCGACCTGCTGCACCACGAGTTGCCGCTGACCGAACGGCACGCGGATACCGTGCTGCGCGGCCGCGCCGCCGTGCAGCGCATTCTCCGCGGCGAGGACGACCGGCTGCTCGTCATCGTCGGGCCGTGTTCGATCCATGACGTCGGCGCCGCGCGGGACTACGCCGCCCGACTGCGGCCGGTCGCCGACGACCTCGCCGACGACCTGCTGGTCGTCATGCGCTGCTACTTCGAGAAGCCGCGCACCGTCGGCGGGTGGAAGGGCCTGATCAACGACCCCGGCCTGGACGGCAGCGGTGACGTGAACCGCGGGCTGCGCCTGGCCCGCCACCTGCTGCTGGACGTCGTCGCCACCGGGCTGCCGGTCGCCTGCGAATGGCTGGACACCACGACG
>DASZXM010001056.1:0-2731 GCA_035546415.1 Pseudonocardiaceae bacterium | reverse complement strand
TCGAGCCGATCACGCGACTGGTCGCGCACTTCGGCGACCGGACCGTGTTCACCCGGTTCGTCGCCCCCGACCGGCCCACGGGCGCCTGGGCCGACTACTACGACCGGTGGCCGTTCGCGTTGCGGCCGGCCGACTCCCCGCTCTACCAGGTGGTCGACGCGTTCCGGCCGGACCGGACTATCGACGCGACGACGTTCGGCAAGTGGTGCCCGGACCTGGCCGACCTGGTCGGCGACGACACGCTCGTGCTGGCCGGCGTGTCCACCGACTGCTGCGTGCTGTCCACGGCACTCGCGGCCGCCGACGCGGGCGTGCGGGTCCGGGTGGCCGCCGACGCGTGCGCCGGCTTGACCGACGAGACCCACCGGCAGGCGCTGGCGATCATGCGCCTGTACGCGCCGCACGTTCACGTGTTCGACACAGCGGAGTTGCTCGCGTCGTGAACATGTCTGGACAGGTGGCCCGGCTCAAGCACCAGCGGATCGTCGCGGAGCTGGCCACCGACATCCGGGTCGGCCGGCTGCCGCGCGGCGCCCGACTGCCCGGCGAGCACGCGCTGGCCAGCAGGTTCGACGTCAGCCGCAACACCGTGCGGCAGGCGCTGGCCGAACTGGGTAGCCAGGGCCTGATCGCGACGCACTCGGGCAAGGGCTCGTTCGTCACGTTCGACGACCGCACCGTCGACGACCGCCTCGGCTGGACGACGGCACTGGCCGAACAGGGCGTCCGCACGGTGACGGCGGTGGTGCGGCTGGAAGTCGTGTGCGAACGGGACCTGGCCGATCGGTTCGGCCTCCCGTCGGCCGAGTTCGTCGCCGTCGACCGGGTACGGTCCATTGTGGATGGCCGACCGGTTTCCTACGAGCAGAGCCGGATTCCGGCGGTCGGCCGACTGCGTTCGCTGCCCGAGCGCGGACTCACCGACTCGCTGTACGCCGAGCTGCACGCCGAAGGCCTGGCGCCCGCGCACGGCGACGAGTGGGTGGACGTCGTGCAGCTGACGTCCGTCGAGGCAGAACTGCTGCACCGGGACCCGGGCGAGCAGTTCCTGCGGGCCCGCCGGCTGTGCCGGGCGGCGGACGGCACGTTCGTGGAGCACGTGCAGAGCCTCCTGGACCCGGACCGGTTCCGCCTGCACCTGCGGTTCGGGGACCAGCTGTGACCAACCGCGCGACGAACGCACTGGTCGGCCTGGCCATCGGGGACGCCCTGGGCATGCCGACGCAGTCGTTGTCCCGCCAACAGATCGAGTCCCGCTACGGGCGGATCACCGATTTCGAACCGGGACCACCGGACCAGCCGATCGCGCCGGGCATGCCGGCCGGCTCGATCACCGACGACACCGAACAGGCACTGCTGGTGGCGCGGTTGCTGGTCGAGGGCCGGGGCCGGATCGACCCCGGCAGGCTGGCCGCCGACCTGCTGGCGTGGGAGGAGGACATGCGTGCCCGGGGCTCGCTGGACCTCCTCGGCCCGTCCACGACCCGCGCGGTCGCCGCGATCGCGGCCGGCGAACCGATCGACCAAGCCGGCCGGTTCGGCACCACCAACGGTGCCGCCATGCGTATCACACCGGTCGGTATAGCCTGCGGCGCAACGGATCTGGACGCACTCGTGGACCGCGTCGTCGAGGCCGCGATGGTCACGCACAACACCGGTGTCGCGCTGGCCGGCGCCGCGGCCGTGGCGGCGGCGGTGAGCGCCGGCATCGCGGGCGGTTCGGTGGCGGACGCGGTCCCGGTGGCGGTGGCGGCGGCGGAACGGGCCGTCCGCCGTGGCCACTGGGTCGCGGCGGCGGATGTCGCGGCGCGGATCACGTGGGCGTACGACTGGGTGGGCCGCTCACCAGCGGACGACGTGGCGGACCTGATCTACCGACTGGTCGGCACGAGCGTCGCCACGCAGGAGTCGGTGCCGGCGTCGTTCGCGGTGCTCGCGGCGCGCCCGGACGACCCGTGGGCGGCGTGCACGCTGGCGGCGTCCCTGGGCGGTGACTGCGACACGATCGCCGCGCTGGTGGGCGCGATCGCCGGTGCCTGCGGCGGAACGTTCCCGGCCGCTGCGGAACGGACGGTGTACGAGGTGAACGACCTGCCGCGACTGGACTCGTTGGCCGACGACCTGCTGGCGTTGCGTGCCTAGGCTCGTGCACGTCGGCAACGTCGTCGTCGACGTGGTGCTGTACGTCCCGGCGCTGCCCGCGCCGGGCGGTGACGTCCTCGCCCGGGCCAACGCGATCACGGTCGGCGGCGGGTTCAACGTGCTGGTCGCGGCGACCCGCCAGGGCCTACCGGCGGTGTACGCGGGAATGCACGGCACGGGCCCGTTCGGCGACCGGTGCCGGACGGCACTGACCGACGCGGGCATCACGATGCTCCAACCGCAGGACCCCGACCGCGACACGGGCTTCACGGTGGCACTGGTCGACGACACCGGCGAGCGCACGTTCGCCACGGCGCCGGGCGCGGAGGCGGACCTCGACCCGTCGAACATCGTGACCCTGCCGGACGACATCGTCTACGTCTCCGGTTACAGCCTGGTACACAACGGTTCCGCGTTCCTGCCCTGGCTGTCCACAGTAGAAGGAACGGTCATCGTCGATCCGGGCCCACTGGTCACGTCCATCGCCGCGGACGTCCTCGCGGCGGTCCTGGCCCGCGCCGACTGGGTGAGCTGCAACGAACGCGAGGCGACGGCCATACCCTCCCGCCCGGGAATGATCGTCCGCACC
>DASZXM010001055.1:0-3911 GCA_035546415.1 Pseudonocardiaceae bacterium | reverse complement strand
CGACCGTGGTGCCGGCGAACTGGAGCATCGCCCGCAGTTCGCCGTGCATCGGCGCGGGGTAGTTCAGCGTCGGCGCGGACACCTCGTCCAGCATCCGCAGGTGTTCCGGGCCGAGCATCACGTCGAGACCGGCCAGGTTGTCCTCCAGGTGCTCGACGCGCCGGGCGCCGCCGATCGGGACGACCGTGCCCGGGCGGGTCCGCAGCCAGGCCAGCGCGACGGCCGCCGATGTCGTGCCGAGTTCGTCGGCGACCGCGGCGACGGCGTCGATCACGGTGTACTCGGCGTCGGACGGGCCGCCGACATAGGCCGTCCGCGCCGAATCGGTGACCTGGACGCCGCGCCGGTACTTGCCGGACAGGAAGCCGTTGCGCAGCGGGCTCCACGGCACCAGCGCGATGCCCTGGTCCATCGCCAGCGGCCCGATCTCGCCCTCCACCGTGCGGGCCAGCAGCGAGTACTCGACCTGCAGTGCGATCAGCGGCGTCCAGCCCTTGAGCAGCGCGGTCGTGTGGGCCTGCGCGGTCAGCCACGCCGGTGTGTTGGAGAACCCGATGTACCGGACCTTGCCGGCCCGCACCAGGTCGTCGAGGGCGCGCATCGTCTCCTCGATCGGCGTGTTGCGGTCCCAGTTGTGCAACCAGTACAGGTCCACGTGGTCGGTGCGCAGCCTGCGCAGCGTCTGTTCGAGTTGCGCGATGATCGAGCCGCGGCCCGCGCCGCCGCCGTTGGGGTCGCCGGGGAAGAGGTTGACGAAGAACTTCGACGCCAGCACCACGTGGTCGCGGCTGCCCGGCCGGGCGGCGAAGTACTCGCCGAGGATGTGCTCGGAGTGCGTGTTCGTGTAGAAGTTCGCGGTGTCGATGAAGTTCCCGCCGTGCTCCAGGTAGGCCGTGAGGATCTTCTCTGACTCCTCGACGCTGCACCCGGCGCCCCCGGGGTCCTCCCCGAAGGTCATCGCGCCGAGCGCGAACGGGCTGACCCGCAGCCCGGAGCGGCCGAGGGTGACGTAGTGGTCGAGCGGCATGACGTGTGCTCCCTGTCGGTCGGAACGGTCATGCCATGGAATCGTGTACCCGCAGGTCAGCGGTAGACCGATCCGCGCTGGTCGTTGCCTGATCCTGCTCGATGTGCGTCGATCGGGTTGCCCGGCGGGACTCGGGGTGCTTCCGTGGAGGGGTGCGCACGACAGCCGACCTGCTGCCCGAGATCCGGGACCTGATCGCGGCCCACGCCCGACCGGACCTGCGGACGCCGATCGACGGGCTGCTGCTGTCGAAGGTGAGCGCGGCACCGCCGGACCACGCGCTCACCGAGCCGCTGCTGGTCGTCATGGCGCAGGGCGGCAAGCGCCTGCTGCTGGGCGACCAGGTGCACGAGTACCGGGCCGGCCAGTGCCTGGTCGTCACGGCTGCCCTGCCCGTCACCGGCCACTACGTCGACGCCCGCCCGGACAACCCGGCGCTGGGTCTCGGGTTGGTGCTGCGCGCGGCCGACATCGTGCCGCTGCTGCTGGACGCACCGGCCGGGCGGTGGTCGCGCACCACGGCGCCGGCCATGGCCACCGGCGACGCGGGAGCGGACCTGCTGGACGCGGTGGCCCGGCTGCTGCGGCTGTTGGACCACCCGGACGACGTTCCGGTGCTCGCACCGATGGTGCGGCGGGAGATCCTGTGGCGGCTGCTCACCGGTCCGCACGGCGCGATGGTCCGCGAGATCGGCCTGGCCGACAGCGGCCTGACCCACGTGAGCCGCGCGATCGGCTGGATCCGCGACAACTACGCCGAACCGATGCGGATCGCGCACCTCGCCGGGCTGGCCGGCATGAGCCCGTCGGCGTTCCACCGCCACTTCCGGGCCGTGACGGCGATGAGCCCGTTGCAGTTCCAGAAGCGCATCCGCCTGCAGGAGGCGCGGTCGCTGCTGGCCGCCCGGCCCGGCGACGTGGCCGGGATCGGGCACCTCGTCGGCTACGACAGCCCGTCACAGTTCAACCGGGAGTACCGGCGGCTGTTCGGTACCCCACCCGGGCAGGACTCGGCCCGGCTGCGCGCCGACACGAGCCCGCACGACGTCCAGCACCTGCCCTGACACTACGGTGGGGCGGCGTGGCGACCAGCGGCGACGACACCATCGACCTGTCCGGCGTGTGGGAGTTCCTGCCCGGTCCGGCGACGGAGCTACCGGACACCTTGCCCGAGCGCATCACCGTGCCCGGCCTGTGGGAGGCACAGGGATACCCGCACCTGGACGGCGAGGCGTGGTACCGGACATGGTTCGACCTGCCCGCGGACGCGGCCGACCACCACTGGCGGCTGGAGTTCGGTGCCGTGATGGACACCGCCGACGTCCGGGTCAACGGCACCCACGTCGGGTCGCACGCGCTGGCCTTCACGCCGTTCGCGTTCGAGGTGCGGGACGCGGTCCGGCCCGGGCGCAACCGGCTGGACGTGCGGGTCGTGGACCACCCGTTGGGCGGCCACGCGCACACGCGCACCGCGCACGGCAAGCAGGGTTGGGCGAACGAGGTGTTCCCGAGTCCGCCCAGCCTGTACCTGACGTACGGCGGCATCTGGCAACCCGTGACGCTGCACCGGCACGCCGCCGTCACGGTCGACGACGTGCACGTCACGACCGACCTGCACACGGCCACCGTGACGGTCGCCCTGCGCAACAGCACGTCCGCCTCGACCGAGGTCACGGTCGCCGTCGACGTGTTCGGCGTGCGCACCGAACGGACCGTCACCGCCGACCCGGGCGTGACGCCGGACCTGCGGTTCACCGCCGCCGTGGGCACCGCGACGCGGTGGACGCCGGACAACCCCGTCCTGCATACGGCCCACGTCGAGGTGACCGCGGACGAGGTCGACAGCCGCGCGGTCCGCTTCGGCGTGCGCACGTTCGAGGTGGACGGCGAACGGTTCCTCCTCAACGGACGACCGTTCCCGATCCGGGCCGCTCTGGTGCAGGGATTCCGCGCGGACACGCTGTACGCCGAGGGCGACCGTGCCCAGATCGAGGCGGAGGTCCGCGCCGCGCGGCAGGCCGGACTGAACACGCTTCGCCTGCACATCAAGGCGTTCGACCCGGTGTACCTGGACGTGTGCGACGAGCTCGGCATGCTGGTGCACGCCGACATCCCGGTCGCCGAGCCGATCGCGCACGCCGAACTCGGTGCCACCGGGGAGCTGGCCGAACACTGCGCGGCGGCCGTGAGCGCGCAGATCCGCCGGGACCGCAACCATCCCTGCGTCGTGCTGTGGTCGCTGATGAACGAACTGGGCGTGGACGACCCGTCGGCCCGCCACACACCCGGGTACGCGGCGTTCGTGCGGCTGCTGTACGACACGGCGGTCGCGGCCGATCCGTCGCGGCCGATCATCGAGAACGACTGGATCGCACCCGATCCGGACGAGATCTACCGCAGCCCGATCCGCACGGCGCACTGGTACGGCCGGCTGAGCGAGGCGTACCTGACCGACCTGCGGGCGAAGGTGCACCCGTGGACCGGGCGGGGCCGGCCGCTCTACCTTTCCGAGTTCGGCGACTGGGGGTTGCCCGAACCCACGGCGTCCGACGCGTTCTGGTCGCCGGACGAGTCCTTCCGGGACACGATCGCCGGGCTGCCGTGGACCGGCACCGACTTCCTCCGGCAGACCCAGCGGTACCAGGGCATCAGCGACCGGTTGCAGGTGGAGCTGTTCCGCACCGAAGGGCTCGCCGGCTGGTGCGTCACCGAGCTGACCGACGTGCCGCACGAGTACAACGGCCTGTGGTCGGTCACCCGGGAGCCCAAGACTCCCGCGATCGAGCAGCTGCGCACCGCCTGCCAGGACGTGCTGCCGATCTGCGCGCGCACCAACTGGACGTTCCCGGCCGAGCACACCGTGGACCTGGATCTGTACGTGAGC
>DASZXM010001054.1:0-13092 GCA_035546415.1 Pseudonocardiaceae bacterium | reverse complement strand
AGCTCACGGCCGGTCCGGCCGTGAGCTGGTCCAACCTGGGGTGATACGCATGTCTTCAACGCTGGCAGAATCCATTGACGTCCTGGTGGTCGGCGCCGGGCCGGTCGGCCTGATGCTGGCCGGTGAACTGGCCCTGGCCGGTGTGCGGCCCGTGGTCGTGGAGCGGCTGCCCGAGCGCAGTCCGGTGCCCAAGGCCAACGGGCTGGTCGGCCAGGTGGTGCGGCTGATGGACCACCGTGGGCTCTACCAGCGGCTCACCGGCAGCACCCAGCCGCCGGTGCCCACGCCGATGTTCATGTTCGGCGGGATGCCGCTGCCGTTGGACGGGCGGGCCGACAGCCCGATGTTCGCGCTGCCGGTCCCGCAGTGGGACCTGGAGGTCAGCCTGGAGGCCCGGGCGCGGGAACTGGGCGTGGACATCCGCCGCGGCCAGGAGGTCGTCGGGTTCACCCAGGACGCCGACGGCGTCACCGTCGACCTGGCCGGCACGCGGCTGCGGGCACGGTTCGTCGTCGGGTGCGACGGCGGGCACAGCCTGGTGCGCAAGCACGCCGGCATCGACTTCGCCGGTTCCAGCAGTGAACGGCTCACCTCGCGCAGCGCGCACGTCGTGCTGCCCGACTCGGTGCTCACCGCCGAGGGTGAGCTGGACGTGCCGGGTGCCGGCCGGTTCCGGCCGGTCACGTTCTACCGCACGGACACGGGGGTGTTCGTGTTCGCGTCGTTCCAGCCGGGTGTGCACCTGGTGACGGCGATGGAGTGGGACCAGCCGGTGGTGTCCGACGACGAACCGGTCACGTTCGACGAGATCCGCGCCGCGGTGGGCCGGGTGGTCGGGGCGGACGTGCCGATGAGCCCGCCGACCCGGCCGGGCCGGTACGTCCTGCGTCGGCTGGCCGGGCGCAACACGCGCCTGGCCACCTCCTACCGGGCCGGGCGGGTGCTGCTGGCCGGTGACGCGGCGCACGTGCACTCCGCGGTCGGCGGGCCCGGGCTGAACCTGGGCCTGCAGGACGTGGCGAATCTCGGGTGGAAGCTGGCCGCGGAGATCCACGGCTGGGCGCCGGCGGGATTGCTGGACACCTACCACGGTGAGCGGCACCCGGTCGGTGAGCGGGTCATGCTGCACACGCAGGCACAGTCGGCGCTGTTGGCGCCCGGCGGTGAGGTGACGGCGCTGCGCGCGGTGTTCGGTGAACTGTTGGCCGATCCGGCGAACGTGCGGCGGATCGCAGCCATGATGGCCGGCGCGGACGTGCAGTACCAGACCGGTGATCATCCCCTGGTCGGGCGGTGGGTCGTGGACTTTCCGCTGACCGTGGCCGGCCGGGCGACCCGGCTGGCGGAGGTGGCGCGGTCGGCGCGGCCGCTGCTGCTGGACCTGGCCGGTTCGGCCGCGGTGGCCGCCGCCGTGGCCGGGTGGGCCGACCGGGTCGACCTCGTGGTCGCCTCCGCGCCGTCGGCGCCCGCGTCCGCGATCCTCGTCCGGCCCGACGGGTACGCCGCCTGGGCCGGTGACGACGTTGCGTCACTGGTCCAGGCGTTGCGGACCTGGTTCGGTGAGCCGGCCTGAGATGCCGGCCAGCACGAGGTCGACCCCGGCGAGGAACTGTTCGCGGTCGTCGTGGTCACGCAACTGGCCGGCCACGGCCCGGGTGAACGGGTACTCGTCGGGGTCGAGTTCCGCCCACGCCCTCGCCGCGGCGTCGAGGAACTCGCCGCGGTCCCCGGCGCCGGCGTGGGCGTTGACGGCGTTCTGCCCGGCGGCGCCCAGGACGTAGAGCACCAGCGCCGACGTCGCGGTGAACCAGCCGGCCTCGGGCACGCCCAGCGCGCGGACCTGCCGGCCGACGCTCTCGAACAGCCGTGTCGTCGTCGCCCCCCAGGGGTTGCGGGACATCTGGGTGGAGAGCTGGCCGGCCAGCCACGGGTGGGCGTCGATCGCGTCGTAGAGGGCGAACGCGACGGCGCGGATCTCGTCGGGTGGGGTGCGTGGCGGCTGCGCCGGGGGGATGGCCAGGGTGGTGGCGACGAGGGCGTCGGTGGCGGCGGTGAGCAGTTCGTCCTTGTTCGCGACGTGCCAGTAGATCGCGCCGGGCCCGGTGGCCAGCCGCTCGGTGAGCGTACGGAACGTCAGCCCGGCCTCGCCGGTCGTGTCGAGCAGTTCGACGGCGGCCTGGACGATGCGGTCCCGGGACAGCGCCTCGGTGCGTCGATCCGGTCGGCGGGTGCGCGGTGGCATGCCTCATCTTGACATGACTGGAGCGCCGTTCCAAGATTGGAACGTTATTCCAGAAGAGGGGTTCGTCATGCACGTCACGATCATCGGTGCCGGTCTGGGTGGTCTCACGCTCGCCCGCGTCCTGCACGTCAACGGCATCCCGGCCACCGTCTACGAAGCGGAGGCCTCGCCGACGGCCCGCGCGCAGGGCGGGATGCTCGATATTCACGAGCACAACGGCCAACTCGCCCTGCGGGCGGCCGACCTGATGGCCGAGTTCCGCGGCCTGATACTCGATGGCCGCCAGGCCACCCGCGTTCTGGACCGTGACGGGACCGTCCTGCTCGACCAACCCGACGACGGCACGGGTGGACGCCCCGAGGTGCAGCGCGGCGAACTGCGGCGCATCCTGCTGGACTCGCTCCCGCCCGGCACCGTCCGGTGGGGCCACAAGGCCACCGCCGTGCGTGCCCTCGGTGACGGCCGCCACGAGGTGACCTTCGCCGACGGCACCACCCTCACCACGTCCCTGCTGGTCGGCGCGGACGGCGCGTGGTCGCGGGTGCGGCCGCTGCTGTCCGACACCGCACCCGCCTACATCGGCATGTCGTTCGTGGAGACCTACCTGCTCGACGCCGACACCCACCACCCGGCCAGTGCCAAAGCGGTCGGCGGCGGGGGACTGTTCGCGCTCGTCCCGGGCAAGGGCATCCTCGCGCACCGGGAGGCAGGTGCGACGCTGCACACCTACGTGGCGCTGCGCAAACCGCGGGACTGGTTCGACGCCATCGACTTCACCGACGCCGACGCGGCCACCGCGCGGATCGCGCGGGAGTTCGATGGCTGGGCACCGGAACTGACCGCGCTGATCACCGACAGCGACACCGTCCCCGTGCTGCGGCCGTTGCACGCGCTGCCGGTCGAGCACCGGTGGCCGCGCACGCCCGGGGTGACACTCGTCGGCGACGCCGCCCACCTCGCCGCCCCCAACGGTGAAGGCGCCAACCTGGCCATGTACGACGGCGCCGAACTCGCCCTCGCCCTGGCCGCGCACCCCGACGACGTCGAAGCCGCGCTCGGCCAGTACGAGCGGGCCATGTTCCCCCGCAGTGCCGAAGCCGCCCGCGACGGCAACCTCCTGCACGAGATGATGTTCGACGGCAACGCGCCACGCGGCCTGGTCGACATGTTCACCGCCCACCAGGGCGGCTGAGCGTTATTCGGTGTCGTCCAGGAACGCGGCCGCCACCAGGTCGACGGCGCTGCGGCCCGGGTCGCGCGCTGCGCTGTTGTAGACCTGTTCGGTCGTGTCGATGCTGGTGTGGCCGACGTCGGCCTGGACGTGCACCAGCTGCGCTCCCGCCTCCACGGCCGTGGTGACGTAGAAGTGGCGCAGCGCGTGCGGGTGCATGGCGGTGGCCACGTCGCGCAGTTCGTCGCCGCCCGCGGCGGCCAGGCGGCGCAGCAGCTGCCAGACGGCCTGGCGCTGGTAGCGGCGGCCGGAGCGGGTGACGACCAGCGGGGTCGCGCGCGGCGGCGGGGGTGCGCCCCGGCGGACCGTGTCCGTCGTCGTCGGCGTGGTGGCGTCCAGCGCGCGCAGGTACGCACTGAGGGCGGCGTCGGCCGGTTTGGACAGGTACACGATGCGGGTCTTGCCGCCCTTGCCGTGCACGCGCAGGGCCCGGCGGCCGCGGGTGACGTGCAGGTCGGCCCGGTCCAGGTCGCACAGTTCGCTCACGCGCAGGCCCAGCGTGAACAGCGCGACCACGGCCAGGGCGCGGGCGGTGTCCAGCGGACCGGCGCCGCGGCGGTGGGTGCCCGCCGTGTCGTACAGCGCGCGGACCTGGGCGGTGGTGAGGGTGACCGTGGTCGTGGCGTTGTCGGGGGAGACGGTCAGGCCGAGGCGGCGGCGGTTGAGGGCGGCGGGGTTGGCCGCGGCCAGGCCGGCGTCGGCCAGGTGCGTGTAGAGGGCTTTGACGGTGGCCAGCATCCGGTCGCGGGTGGCGACGGCGGCGTGTGCGTCGGCCAGGGCGTCCAGCCACGTTTTCACGTGCGTGGAGGTGGCCTGCAGCGGGTTGATGCCGTGCGTGGCGCACCAGCGCAACCAGTGCAGGTCGCGGTAGCGCCCGCGCGGGGCCGGCGGTGGGCGATGTGCGGTGGGGTCGGGTTCGGTGACGCCGACGATGGTGGCGTAGTGCTGACGGGCCGCGGCCCAGCCGGCGGGCTCATGGGTGGGGTAGGCCCACTCCCGTAGATCTCGCGCGCTGACCGGGAGCCCCAGTCCTTCGGCGTAGGTGCGTCGGGTCGTCCGATTGCCGTAACCGGACAGCCATTCCGTTATCTCGGTGAGCAGGGTGGCTGGGTCGGGGACGCCAGGCCAGAGATCGTTCTCCGGCGGGGTGGGGTCCCCAGTTTTCGCGGGCGCGTGCCCGGCCGCTCCCGATGCCTCGATCTCACCGAACGTCACCAGATCCGTCACTTTCCGTCGCCACAGGTCGTGGCCCTCATCTTAGCTACAAAAGTCTCGTTCTGTAGCTAACCTAAGTTATATCAGTGAAACCATAACCATCGATTGCAGTTGCACTATCTCTATCTGCTACTGTTCGCGGTGTGGCAGACATGATCACGACCGTTGTTCGCGCTGGTAGCGAGGCCGCGCTGTGTGGGTTCGACCGGTGCCGGGCGCCGCTGCCGCCTCCCGGACCGCGCGGCGGGCGGCCGTTCGAGTTCTGCCCGGACCGGGTCTGGCCGGGTGGCAAGACCTGCAAACAGCTCGCCGCTGCCCAGGACGCGTTGCGCGACGCGTTGGGGGAGCCGACCGACATGCCCGCCCTGCTCGGCGTGGCGTCGGCCGTGTCCACGGCGGCCGGGCAGGCGCTGCCCCGCGTGCGGGAACTGGTCGACGCGCTCACCACCGTGAAGACCGCGGTGGACGGCGAACTCGCGGCCGCCGCTCGGCGCGTCGACGAGGCCGAAGCCACCGCCGCCCGGGAACGTGGCCTGCGGGAGGCCGCCCAGCAGCGGGCCGAACAGGCCGTCGCCGCTGCCGCCGAAGCCGACCAGGCCGCACAACTGGCTGCTGCGGAACGGGATCAGGCCGTCGCGGATCGCGACGCGCACCGCAAGGCACGGCGGCAGGCCGAGCAGGCGTTGCAGCACGCCGAAGGGCGGGTCACCGCCACCCAGGCCGAGCTGACCCGCACCCTGCAACGCGCCGACGACGCGGTCGCGCAGGCGGCCGACCTGGAGCGTCGGCTCGCCGCGACCGTCGCGCAGCTGTCCGCGGCCACCGCCACCGGGCAGGCCGAACGCACCCGCGCCGAGGCCGCCGAGCGGCGGGTCGGCGACCTGGACGGACAGCTGGCCACCCTGCACGCCCGCGTCGAAACCATGCAGGCCCGGCACGACGAGGCACTCGCGGCCGCGCACGCGGTGACCGATCGGGTTCGCGAGCAGCTGGAACAGCGGTTGGGTGCCGTGCGGGCCGAGCGGGAGGCCGTGGTCGGCGAGTTGCACGAGCGGATCAACGGGCTCAACCGGGACCTCGGCGCGGCACAGCACGCTCGCGGCCAGGCCGAGGCCGAAGCCGCCCGCCTGGCCGAAGCGTTGAACGAAGCCCTCGCCGCCAGCGCCGAGGTCGACAGGGAACGGCTGCCCGGGGAACCCGAGCAGCCGTCACCGTGACGAAACTCGCTAGACCCGTTGGGTGGCGACCTCACAGGGGCAGGTGACTGCCACGGCCCGTCGGGTGACCCGTCCGTGGACCAGCAGGCCGGCCACCGCACCGAGGGCCAGTGCCATGACGACGATGCCGTAACCGGTGGCCGTGGCGGTCAGGCCGGCCCGCGTGGTCGCGACACCCGCGACGATCGCGGGCAGGCTGAACGCCAGGTAGCTGACCAGGTAGACGGCGGCGAACAGTTCGGCGCGCTCATCGGGTCGGGCCAGGCCGGCCAGGGAGCGGAACGCGCCGAGGAAGCTGGTGCCGAACCCGACCCCGGACACGACCGCGCCGGTGAAGAACAGTGCGGTGCTGGTGACCGCCAGGGCGGGCAGGGTCAGTGCCACACCGGCGAACAGCACGACCGGGCCGGCGATCATCAGCTGCCGGGGGGACCCGTCGCGGACCAGGAACGCCGACAGGGAACCGGCCGCGCACAGGGCCGCGACGACCAGGCCGCCGACGAGGTGGTTGCGCAGGTGCAGCACACCGGCGGCCAGGGACGGGCCCAGCGACAGGTACAGCCCGCCCAGCGCCCAGGTCGAGATCAGCGCGGGCATCGCCACCGCGAACCGCGGCCGGATGCGGGCCGGCACGCCGACCCTGGGACGCAGCGAGGCCAACGCGCCTTCCTTGCGGCGCACCGTTTCCGGCATCAGCACCGCACCCAGGGCCAGTGCGACGAACACGACGGTGAGAATGACGAACACCAGGGTGGTCGGGTCGGGTGCGTACTGGACGAGGACCCCGGAGCCCAACGCGCCGACCGCCAGGCCCAGCGTGGGGGAGGTGCTGTTGACGACCGGGCCGAGCTTCGGGTTGCCGGGCGGGGCGAGGTCGACCAGGTACGCGCTGATCGTGCCGGTGGCCGCGCCGGTGGCGAAGCCCTGCACGGCGCGGGCGACCAGCAGCCAGCTGACGTCGCCAACGCGGATGAACACGATCATCGCGGCCGCTTCGATGATCAGCGCCGCGATGAGGACGGGTCGGCGGCCGACATGGTCGGACAGGGCACCGACGGTGACCAGTGCGATGAGCAGGGCCACCGCGTAGACGGCGAACACGGTGGTCAGCGTGGTCGCGGAGAAACCCCATTGCGCCTGGTAGACGACGTAGAGCGGGGACGGTGCGCCGGCGGCGAACATGAACGCGAGCAGGGTGGTGGCCAGCAGCCAGAACGCTGCGGGGCGGGGGAGGCGGACGGTCGGCCGGCGGTGGGTGGCCGGCAGCCCGTGGGCACTCGTCATGTGATCATTCCTCACTGTGACAGCACTGCGACAGCTAAAGCGAAGATGTTTGCTTTAGCTGAAAGCTAGCACCGCCGCGACCCTTAAAGCAAACGTCTTTGCGATAGAGTGGGTGTCATGGTCACCACAGAGCAGCAGCGACCCGGCGGACGCAGCGCCCGCGTGCAGGCCGCCGTGCGCACCGCCGTCGTCGACCTGATCTGCGACCCCGGGCACGAACCGGTGACCATCCCCGTCGTCGCGGCGAAGGCCGGCGTGAACCCGACGAGCATCTACCGCCGCTGGGGCGACATCCAGTCACTGCTGGCCGACATCGCGATCAGCGAACTGGACGCCGACACCGACGTCCCCGACACCGGCGACCTCACCGACGACCTGCACGTCTGGGTCGACGGCGTGCTGGACTACCTCAAACGGCCCGGTGGGATCTCTTTCCTGCGCACCGCGGTGAACATGGCCGTCGACGAGGAGGGCCGGCAGCGCTGCCTGCGCAACCGCCGCACCCAACTGGGCCTGATGCTGGGCAGCGCCGTGGAACGCGGGGAACCGGTGCCACCGCTGGACCGGGTCATGGACAAGGTCGTCGCACCGCTGTACTTCCGGGTGCTGTTCGGCATCCCCGACACCGACCACGCCTACGCCCGCGGCCTGGTCGACGAAGTCCTGGCCGAGTCCCGGCCGGGCGCTACACCTCGCCGGTGAACACGTCGGCCAGGTAGTCGCGCTTGGCCGCCTCGTCGCGGGCCGAGCACAGGTACCGCGACCACGCCACCCGCTCGTGGCACGTCGCGCCCAACTCCCACACGCACTGCGTGGCCGCGTGGTCCTCGGTGCGCGGGTGGAAGGTGAACACGCCGTCACCGTCGCGTTCGTACACCGTCTGCCACATCTCGTTGTGGTTGCGCCACGTGCACGCGATGAGGAAGTAGAACTCGCCCTGACACCGGTGCAGCAGCACGAACCCGAGTGCGTCGGCCAACGCCAGCCGGCCCGCCGACGCCTCCGCGCGCAGGAAGTCCCGGGCCTGGTCGCGCGTGTTGAACGGGACCGGCGCGTCCGGGTAGTGGATGTCGTACCACTTCAGGAAACCGCCGGGCACCGCCAACCCACCGCACGAGTCGACCTGTTTCACCTGGTGGGTGTAGTCGCCCGGCACGTTGCCCAACGAGGCGAGCAGGGCCGAGTCGGGGTACATGGCCTGCTGTTCCGCGCTGTCCTGCCGCGTGGTGCCGGTGGACATGGCCGCAATCGCCTCCCCGATCCGCACCGGAGACGGTTACCCGGTGCCGTTGGCGTGCACGCTAGCCCAAGTGGGCGACAACCGGTGCGGGAATGTCCCTACCGACGGCCGGTTGTCCGCCCCGGCCGCGCGGCTAGAGTCCGCAGTGGTGAACGCAGTGGTGTGAACCATGTCGTGTGGAGGTCCGCGTGCGTCCTGTCCGGTTCCTGATCGCCGCGGCCACCGCCGCACTGGTGGCCGCCACCGTCAGCGTCCCCGCCGGCGCGGACACGCCCTTCATCGAGACCAACTCGCAGAACCCGGTGACCGCCGAGCCACCGGGGTCGCGGCCGCACACCCATTCCTGCACCGTGCCGTTGGCCACGAACTTCCCGTCCAACGACGCCTCCGGTGCGGCACAGAACTTCTCCGGCACGATCACCCCACCGGCCGGGTGCGCCGGGCCGTGGGCGAAGATCGTATTGGACTGGACCACCAGCGTGCAGGGCCGCCAGTACGACCGGTCCGGGTCGCTGTCCATCGGCGGTACCCAGGTGTGGTTCGGCACCACCTACGAACCCGACCCGGACGGCATCACCTACCACTTCGCCAAGGACATCACCGAGTACGGCGCCCTGTTCCACGCCCCGCAGCCCTACACCGGCGGGATCGTCAACTACACCAGCTCCGTCTACACCGGCGTCTACGCCCAGACCGTGTCGATCACCTTCTACCAGGCCGACCGCGCCCACCCAGCGCCCACCGAACCGGACGCCGTCATCGGGTTGGGCGGTGCCGACGCCAGCCCGGGCACGCCGACGGTGCACCTGAGCGCGGCCGGCCTGCCGCGCAACATCACCCGCGCGCTGCTGGAGGTGTCGATCAAGGGCAACGGCTGCGACGAGCAGTGGTTCACCGACGTCCCCGACGACGTGGCCGCGCACTACCCGTCGGCCGGGATGTGCGCGCACGGCCCGTACCGGGAGGTCGCCGCCGCGATCGACGGCACCCCGGCCGGTGTCACCCAGTACTTCCCCTACATCTACACCGGTGGCATCGTGCCCACCCTGTGGCGGCCGGTCCCCGCCGTCGGGACGTTCGACATGACCCCGGAGGTGCTGGACGTGACCCCGTTCGTCGGCCGACTGGTCGACGGCAACAGCCACGACGTCGCGTTGAGCGTGGCGAACATCGGGGACGTGTGGAACCTCGCGGCGAACCTGCTGCTGTTCACCGACCACCACGCCGCGACCACCAGCGGCTCGCTCACCCAGGACACGATCGCCCCGGCCGCCGTGCGGCACACCACCGAGAAGCCCGGCGCGGACGACTCGATCACCGCGACCGTCACCGCGAACCGCGACTACAGTGTCGCCGGCTACGTGAACACCTCCGCCGGCCGGGTCCGCACGACCGTCACCTCGCACGCCGCGTTCGCCAACACCGACACCGTCACCGCGGGCGGGTTCGCCCAGAAGCTCCGCGAGACCGACTCGGGGTGGACCGCCGTGCGCACCGCAGGACCGCACGGGTCGACCAGCACGCTGCACTCGTTCTCCTACCCGATCACGATCACCGCGCAGTACCAGATCACCGACGACAACAACTACGACCTGTCCGCGACCGTCGACCTGACCCGCCGCCTCGCCGACGCCGTCGACGGGCGGGTCACCCGGCAGTCGACCGACGAGATCTCCTCGTCGGGCGTGCAGTCCCGCTCGGCCGGCACCCTGGTGGCCGCCGACGGGCACTCGTGGGCCGACTACACCGGCAACGACGACACCGGCGCCTGGTACGAGCACTACCTGCGATCCGCGCACGGCTACGTCACCGTCGAGCGGGTGCGCCGGTTCTGACCGGTTTCCGCCAGCAGCGAACGCCGGAACGCCACCACTCGACGCATCATTGATACAGCTGTAACGCTGTAATCGGATTGGTGGTGGGTGTGGTGGACGAGCAGCCCGACATGTCCCCGTTGGACGCCTACTCCCGCACGGTCGTCGCCGTCGCCGGGTCGGTCACGCCGCACGTGGCCAGCGTCCGCATGCGCCGCGGCAGCGGCTCGGCCGTCGTGTTCACCGACGACGGGTTCCTGCTGACCAACGCCCACGTCGTGGGCTCGGGCCGGGAGGGCACGGCCGTGTTCGCCGACGGTTCGGAGACGACGTTCGACGTCGTCGGCGCGGACGCCCTGTCCGACCTGGCCGTGCTGCGCGCCCGCGGTACCGCGCCGGGCGCGGCGACCCTGGGCAACGCCGACACCCTCGTCGTCGGGCAGCTCGTGGTCGCCGTCGGCAACCCGCTGGGCCTGGCCGGATCGGTCACCGCGGGCGTGGTCAGCGCCCTGGGCCGGTCGGTGCCGGTGGAGGCCGGACGGGCCAGCCGGATGATCGAGGACGTCATCCAGACCGACGCCGCGCTCAACCCCGGCAACTCCGGTGGCGCCCTGGCCGACTCCCACGGCCACGTCGTCGGCATCAACACCGCCCTGGCCGGCATCGGGCTGGGCCTGGCCATCCCGATCAACCACACCACGAACCGGATCATCACGACCCTGCTGTCCGACGGGCGGGTCCGCCGCGCCTATCTGGGCGTGGTCGGCGTGCCCGCGCCGCTGCCGGCCACCGTCGCCGCGCGCACCGGCCAGTCGGCCGGGCTGCGGCTGGTGCAGGTCGTGCCCGGCGGTCCGGCCGACCGGGCCGGGCTGCACGCCGGTGACCTGGTGCTGTCGGTGGCCCGCAACACCGTGTCCGACGCGCAGGGCATCCAACGGCAGCTGTTCGACGACGCCATCGGCCAACCCCTGCCGGTGACCGTGCTGCGCAACGGCGCCATGGTCGACGTGTTCGCCACCCCCACCGAGCTGACCACCGACTAGCGGTCAACAGCTGTCCGCAACCGGGCGCATACTGCGGGCATGTTGGAGACGTCGGCGCGGCTGCTCAAGCTGCTGTCCCTGCTGCAGGCGCGCCGCGACTGGTCAGGTGCCGAACTGGCGCGG
Source organism: Pseudonocardiaceae bacterium (assembly GCA_035546415.1). Taxonomy (GTDB): domain Bacteria; phylum Actinomycetota; class Actinomycetes; order Mycobacteriales; family Pseudonocardiaceae; genus DATEPR01. The sequence continues at coordinate 1,683 of DASZXM010001054.1, read as the reverse complement.
CGGCTGGGCGTGACCGACCGGACCGTGCGCCGCGACGTGGACAAACTGCGTAACCTCGGCTACCCCGTGCACGCCGCCACCGGCATCGCGGGCGGCTACCGACTGGGTGCCGGTGCCGCCCTACCGCCGCTGCTGCTGGACGACGACGAGGCCGTCGCGGTCGCGATCGGCCTGCGCACGGCGACCGCCGGTGCCGTCGCCGGGATCGAGGAGACCTCGGTGCGGGCGTTGGCGAAACTGGAACAGGTGCTGCCCAGCAGGCTGCGGCGGCGGGTCAACGCGTTGCAGCACTACACCGTCCGCATCTCCGTGGACGTTCCGGGCCCCACCGTCACCCCGGACGTGCTGACCGCGATCGCCAACGCCTGCCGCGACCACGAGCGGCTGCGGATGGACTACCGCGACCACGGCGGCAGACCCAGCATCCGCACCGTCGAACCGCATCGGCTGGTCAACTGGGGCCGCCGCTGGTACCTGGTCGCGTGGGACACCGACCGCGACGACTGGCGCACCTTCCGCGTCGACCGCCTCACCCCGAAGATCCCCACCGGGCCCCGGTTCACACCCCGCGACCTGCCCGGCGGGGACGTCGCCGAGTTCGTCGCCCGCCGCGTGTCCGCCGCGGGCTGGCAGCACACCGCCCGCATCCTCGTGCACGCCCCCGCCGAGCAGGTCACCGAACGGATCAACCCCGCCGTCGGCATGGTCGAGGCCCTCGACGAGCATCGCTGCGTGCTGGTCACCGGGGCCGGGTCGCTGGACACGATCGTGCTCTACGTCGGCCTGCTGGACATGGACTTCGAGATCACCGAACCACCCGAACTCGTCGACCGGGTCCGGGTGTGGGCCGACCGCTACCGGCGCGCCCTGCCGCCAGCCTGAACCGGCTCGGACCCGCCGTGGGCGGCAAGACTCGGGAAGCACTCGCGCAGGCCCAACCGGAGAACGCCTGTCTGCGAGCCGAGCTGCAGCGCCGGGGTGCCATGGACGTCGTGCAGGTACGCAACGAACTGGCGTCGGTGACGGATCGGGTCCGGCAGCAACGACACCAGTTCGAACAGGAGCGCCGCCTTCGCCACCCGGTACGCCCAGCAGCAGAACCAACCGCGCGCAATCGCCGCCGAGATCGTGCAGACCGACGACGCGAAGGCCGCCCAGGAGGTCGGCGTTGGCTGGCCGCCGGCTCAACAAGGTCAACCCGCGCCGGGAGTTCTTCCGCGTCACGCCAGGCAGAGCGTGGTCACGAGCTGACCACGCACAACGCGCCTGTCACCCGGCGATCGACCCGCCGGTCCGGTCCGGATGGCGTGGATCACGTCAGACGATTGTCGCCAGGAACTTGCAACTAGGGGAGGGTGGCAACCACAATCAGGTGGCAGTAGCCCCGGCCGGAAAGGGACCCGCATGTCCGTTGAGTCGCTGGCCCTGTCGGAACTGCCCTCCCGCTGGGCGCGCATCCGCGCCGGCCTGACCCGCCGGGAATGGGCCGGGGTGGGTGGCATGGCCGCCGTCGTGGTCGGTTTGACCGTGGTCGGCTGGGGGGTGTTGATCTTCCTGGTCGTGCCCGGCCACTACAGCCTGGGCACCAAGACGTTCGGCATCGGCATCGGCGTCACCGCCTACACGCTGGGCATGCGGCACGCCTTCGACGCCGACCACATCTCCGCCATCGACAACACCACC
>DASZXM010001053.1:0-4951 GCA_035546415.1 Pseudonocardiaceae bacterium | reverse complement strand
CGCCGAGCACGATCAGGTCGGCCATGGAGATCTTGGGGCCGTGCGGCCGCGAGCCGTTGAAGGTCTCGCGGATTCCTTCCAGGGTGCTCAACACCCGTGCCAGCATCTGGGGATCGTTGACCGGCCAGCTCCGCTGCGGCTCCAGGCGGATGCGCGCCCCGTTCGCCCCGCCCCGCCGGTCGCTGCTCCGGAAGGTCGACGCCGATGCCCACGCGGTCGACACGAGTTGGCCGACCGTCAGCCCGGACGCGAGAACCCGGCCGGCGAGCGCGGCGACGTCCGAGGGCCCGACCAGTTCGTGGTCCACGGCGGGCACTGGGTCCTGCCACAGCAGTGGCTCCTCGGGCACCAGCGGTCCCAGATACCGTTGGATCGGGCCCATGTCCAGGTGCGTCAGCTTGAACCACGCCCGGGCGAAGGCGTCCGCGAACCGGTCCGGGTGCGCCAGGAAGCGGCGCGCGATCGGCTCGTAGACCGGGTCGGACCGCAGCGCGAGGTCCGTCGTGAGGATCGTCGGCGCGTGCGTCCGGTGCGGGTCGTGGGCGTCGGGCACGGTGCCCGCGCCGCCGCCGTCCTTCGGGATCCACTGCCACAGGCCGGCCGGGCTCAGCTCCAGAATCCACTCGTAGCCGAACAGGGTCTCGAAGAAGCTGTTGTCCCACCGGGTCGGCGTCGGCGTCCACGTGCCTTCCAACCCGCTGGAGATGGCGTCCGCGCCGTTGCCGGTGCCGTAGCCGCTGCGCCAGCCCAGCCCCTGTTCCTCGATGCCGGCGCCCTCCGGGTCCGGGCCGAGATACGTGTCCGGGTCGGCGGCGCCGTGGGTCTTGCCGAACGTGTGGCCGCCGGCGATCAGGGCGACGGTCTCCTCGTCGTCCATCCCCATCCGCCGGAACGTCTCGCGGATGTCCCGCGCGGCGGTGAACGGGTCGGGGACCGTGTTCGGGCCTTCCGGGTTGACGTAGATGAGACCCATCTGCACGGCAGCCAGCCGCGGGTCCAGGTCGCGGACGCCGCTGTGCCGCGTGTCGGCGAGCCAGACACGCTCCGGCCCCCAGTAGACGTCGTCGTCGGACTCCCAGACGTCCACCCGGCCGCCGCCGAAACCGAACGTGGGCAGGCCCATCGCCGCCAGCGCCCGGGTGCCCGCGAAGACCATCAGGTCGGCCCAGGAGATGCGGCGGCCGTACTTCTTCTTCACCGGCCACAGCAGGCGGCGTGCCTTGTCCAGGTTGCGGTTGTCCGGCCAGCTGTTCTGCGGTGCGAAGCGCTGCATGCCGGTGGCCGCGCCACCGCGCCCGTCCCTGACGCGGTACGTGCCGGCGCAGTGCCACACCATCCGGACCACCAGCGGGCCGTAGTGGCCGAAGTCGGCCGGCCACCAGTCCTGGGAGGTCGTCAGCACGGCGTCCACGTCCCGGGCCAGGGCGTCCAGGTCGACGGTCGCGAACTCCGCCGCGTAGTCGAAGGCCGCTCCGAGGGGATTCGACGCGGCGGTGTGCTTGCGCAGGATCGCCAGGTCGAGCCGGTTCGGCCACCAGTCGCGGTTGTCAGGCACCGAATCCCTCCCGGAACCTCAGATGTCCAGCGCGCGGCGCACGGCGGACGCGTTGCGCCGCGACACCGGCACCATCTCGTCCGGGACGTCCTCCATGACCAGCAACAGCTCGCCCTTGTGGCCGCGCTCGATCTCGCGGATACGGCCGAGGTTGACCACGTATCGGCGGTGCACCCGCAGGAAGCCGGCGTCCGCCAGTTCGCCGTCCAGCTTGTCCAGGCTCGGCGATGCCGCCCGCAGCCGCCCGCGGGCGGTGGCCAGCCAGACGTCGTTCCCGTCCGACTCGGCGAACGAGACCTCGGACAGGCGCAGCAGCACCATCCGGTTGTCGCGCGTGGCGACCACCCGGTGGGGCCGCGGGTGGGCGCGCGTCTGCTGCTCGGCGGGCAGCTGCGTCCCGTCGGACGCGCCGAACGTGACCAGGTTGCCGATCACGTGCCCGGACGAGAAGACCGGTCGGATGCTGATCGACGTCGGTTCGTCGGCCAGGTGCGGGAAGATCTGCGTCGAGCCGACCCAGTCGGGATCGCGGGCGGCCTGCTTGCTGGCGTAGCGGGCCGCGCCGATCAGCTCCGGCAGGCCCGGGTTCCAGCGCAGCGTGGAGTCGACGGCCGGGGTGGACGCCGGGACGCCCATGAACACACTGGCGATGTCGTCGGCGATCACCACCTTGCCGGCGGTGTCCATCGCGGCGAGCGGCGCGCTGGACCGCGCCCTGGCGTGCGTGTAGGCGGCGACCAGCTCGGCGCCGCTGTCCCGGGCGCGCCGCTTCAGGATGCGCTGGGTGTGGAGGACGGCGTTCGCCAGCCAACCGCCTGCCGCCGCGGGCAGCTGCTTGCGCCAACAGGAGACGTTCAGGCACGCGATCGGCTCTCCCGTCACCACGTCACGCACCGCGATCCCCGCGCACACCCAGCTGTGGAACGCCTGACACCAGTGCTCCGCGCCTCTGATCAGCACCGGTCCGTGCGCTTCCAGCGCGGTGCCCATACCGTTCGTGCCGGCGGCCGACTCGGACCAGCAGAACCAGGGTGCCAGGTTGGCGTCGGTGGCCCTGGCGAACGTGGCCGGGTCACCCCACTCGGCCAGGATGCGGCCGGTGGCGTCGGTGACGGTGACGACGCCGCCCAGGTTGCCCACGTCGTGTGCCACGGCCGCGGCACGGAATCCCAGTTCGGCGAACACGGCGTCGTGCTCGGGGGAGTGGTCGAGCTCGGCGACGGCTACCGGGGCGGCCGCGAGATGCGGGTCGACGCGGTACTGCTCGCGGCAGCGGTGCCAGGAGATCGCCACCACCGCCCGGACCCCGGGCACCTGGTCGTCGCCCTGCACGAACCGCTCCCAGGCAGCGAACACGGAACCACCGCTCGTGCCGGCGTGCGCCACCCGATGTGCGTCCTTCATTGGGGAACCGCCTTTCCCCAACGCCCGACGGCACCCGCGCAGTACGCACCGGTCGGCTGCTGGGCCGGGCCTGCAGCGGGTACCCGCGTCGCGTCTTCGTCACTCGTTCAGGCCGTGTCACGAAAACGTTACTCCTCGGGCCCAGCCCCTGACCAGAGCGTTTGTAACGCCCGTAACATGTCTTCGTGACGAGCGAAGCGGGCGAGACGACCTGGTTGTTGATCAGCGTGTCCACGGCCGGAGCACCCGGCACGCTCCGCGTGCAGGTCTGGCGCAAACTGCGTTCCCTCGGCGCGCTGTACCTGCAACAGTCGGTCTGCCTGCTGCCCGCCCGGCCCGAGGTGGTGCGCGAGGTGCGCCGATTGGTGGACCGGGTCCGACACCAGGGCGGCACGGCCCGCGCCCTGTCGCTGTCGTTCACCGACCCGGCCGAGGAACGGGCGGTGATCGCGGAACTGAACGCGGCCCGGGACGCCGAGTACGCCGAAGTCCTGGTGCGCCTGCCCGAACTCCGCCGGGAACTGGCCGACGAACGGGCCCGCGGCAACACCACGTACGTCGAGGTCGAGGAGTCCGAGGCCGACCTGGAACGGTTCCGCACCTGGCTGGCCAAGATCGCCAGCCGCGACTACTTCCAGGCCCCGGGTGGCCGAGCGGCTCGCGACGCGGTCGACGAGGCAGCCGCCGAACTGGCCGCGTTCGAGGAAGCAGCACTGCGCACCGAAGCACCCGAACCCGGGACGGTCGAGCGGCCGCCGCGACTGCGGGCGGTGGATCTGCCGTGACCGGTTCGGTGTGGTGGGGTTTGCTGGTTGGTGTTGGTGGGGCGCTTGAGTCCGGGGCGGTTGAGCAGGTGCGACGAGTGGGGGCGGTGGATCTGCCATGACCGGTTCGGTGTGGTGGGGTCTGGCCGTCGGTGTTGCGGCGCCCGAGCTCGGGGCGGTTGAGCAGGCGCCACGATTGCGGGCGGTGGACCTTTCGTGACCGGTTCGGTGTGGTGGGATCTGCTCATCGGTGTCGCCGCCGCGCTGGTGCTCGCGTGGCTCGCGCTGGTCGGGATGCTGCTCATGGCCCGTCCGCGTGGGGGGCTGCTCCGGGAGGCGCTGCGTGTGCTGCCCGACGTGCTCCGGTTGGTCCGCAGGCTCGCCGCCGACAAGGCGCTGCCGTTCGGCGTGCGCGTCCGGCTCGGTCTGCTGCTGGCGTATCTCGCGTTCCCGATCGACATCATCCCGGACTTCATTCCGGTGCTGGGCTACGCCGACGACGCCATCGTCGTCACCGCCGTGTTGCGCGGTGTCGTCCGACGTGCCGGCCTGGACGCCGTGCGCGCGCACTGGCCCGGCACCGAAGCCGGTTTCGCGGCCGTCGTCCGCTGCACCGGCCTCGACCGCCGGGCGTGACCACCCTCGGGCGATGCCGGCCGCGCCTACAGCGGGACTATCTCGCTGATCCGCCAGCCTCCTGATGTCCGGACCGCTGTGATGCGCACCTGGGCGGCCGAAACCGAACTGGAGTGGTCACTGGCCCGGGTGGACTGTTGATCCAGGAAGACCAGGAGCTGTGCCGTGCCGTCGTGCAGGGACTCGACCGCCGCCGTCGACACCTTCGCCACCATGGTGAGCTTCTGGCCGGCCGCGATCTTGCCCAGCGCGTCCACGAGCGTCCGGTACTGGGCGGGGGCGTCGCCGACCAGCCAGTGTTTCGCCGCGTCCTGCGCCGGCTTCGGGTTCGCCATGTCATAGCTGAGCATCTGGTTCAGCGCCGTGCTCACCTGCCCGGCCACCTGCTGCGTGTCACCGGCGGACACCAACGCCTGGTTGGCCATCGGGCCGGACACGCGGTCGGCGTGCGCGCGGATCAGCATGACGGCGCCGAGACCGGCCAGCAGCACCGTGATCACGAGCAGCGTCACCGGGAGCAGGCGCCACGTCACCAGCGCGTGCCATCCGGTTGCCAGCCCGGCACGGAAGCCGGTGGCATCCCCATCTGGCT
>DASZXM010001052.1:0-11096 GCA_035546415.1 Pseudonocardiaceae bacterium | reverse complement strand
GGCGGCACGACGACAACGACGACGGCCGCTGCCGGCACCGGCGGGCAGGGCGACGCGGACAGCGCGGCGAAGGCCGCGCTCCAGTACTCGTCCTGCATGCGCGCGCACGGCCTGAAGAACTTCCCCGACCCGCAGGTCTCCGGCGGCAAGATCACGATGAAGCTCGACAAGGGCAACGGGCTCGACCCGTCGTCGCCGGTGTTCCAGTCGGCGCAGAAGGCGTGCCAGAAGTACATGAAGGCCGGGGCGCCGCCGGGCAGCCAGCACCTCGATCCGACGAAGATCGCGAAGTGGGCCGCGTGCATCCGCAAGCACGGCGTGCCCGACTTCCCCGATCCGACCAATGACGGCGGGGCCATGAAGCTCAACCTGACCGGCACCGGGATGGACCCGAACTCGACCACGTTCCAGAACGCGATCAAGGCGTGCCGGTCGCTGAGCCCCGGTGGTGGACTGGAGATCCAGGCCGGTCCGGGCGGTGGCAAGTGAGCGCCGACTCGATGGCGTCGCCCGCGGCCCGGCCGCGGCGCAGACTCGCCGTGGTGGCGACGGCCGTGGTGGTGCTCGCCGGGGTGGGTGCCGTCGTCGTGGAACGGGACCGGATCTGGCCGGCCCACCAGCCCACCGGCGGTGTGGCCGACAACGGCGCGTCGACGTCCCAGGCCACCGCCACCCGGCGCGACCTGACGGCGCAGCAGCAGGTCAGCGGCACCCTCGGCTACGCCGGGTCGTACTCGGTGCTCGGCCACGCGCACGGCACGATCACCTGGCTGCCGGCCGTCGGCCAGGTGATCACCCAGGGCAAGCCGCTGTACCGGGTGAACGGTGAGCCGGTCGTGCTGCTGTACGGTTCCGTGCCCGCCTACCGTGATCTGTCCGAAGGGGACAGTGGCTCGGACGTCGAGCAGCTGAACGCCGATCTGGCCGCGCTCGGCTACGACACGGACGCGTCGTCGGACTACTTCGGCTCGCGCGCACGGGCCGCGGTGAAGGCGTGGCAGGACGACAACGACCTGACCGTGGACGGCGTGCTGCACCAGTCGCAGGTGACGGTGCTGCCCGGTGCGATCCGCGTGACGACCGTGCAGGGTGTCCTCGGCGGGCAGGCGGGCGGCGCCGTGCTGCAGGCCACGGCGACCGCCCGGCAGGTCGACGTGGCACTGGACGCGACGCAGCAGTCCGACGTGAAGGTCGGCGACCAGGTGACGATCACGCTGCCGGACAATTCGACCACGCCGGGCCGGGTCAGCAAGGTCGGCACGGTGGCCACGACGCCCAGCAACGGTGGCACGTCCACGGTGGACGTGCAGATCACGCCGACCGATCCGAAGGCCACCGGCAGCCTGGACAAGGCCCCGGTGCAGGTGGCGATCATCACGGACAGCGTCAAGAACGCGCTGACCGTACCGGTGACGGCGCTGCTGTCGCTGGCCGGCGGCGGGTATGCGGTCGAGGTGGTGCGGCCAGGGGGAGCGCACCAGTTGGTGGCCGTGACCGTCGGCCTGTTCGACGATGCCGATGGCCTGGTGCAGGTGACCGACACGGCGCTGCGGCCGGGCGACCGGATCGTGGTGGCGGGATCATGACTGCCGTACTGGAGCTGGTGGACGTCACCAAGACGTACCCCGGCGAGCCGCCGGTGCACGCGTTGCGCGGCGCCAGCCTGACGGTCCGGGCGGGCGAGCTCGTCGCCGTCGTCGGACCGTCCGGATCGGGCAAGTCCACGCTGCTGCACGTCATGGGCACGCTGGACCGGCCGACCACCGGTCGCGTGCTGGTCACCGGGTTGGACGTCGCGCGGCTGTCGGACCGGCAGCTGGCCGCGCTGCGCGCCACCCGGATCGGGTTCGTGTTCCAGCAGTTCTTCCTCGCCGAGCACGAGACGCTGCTGGACAACGTGGCCGCCGGCCTGCTGTACGCGGGCGCGCCGGCGGGGCAGCGGCGGCGGCTGGCGATGGAGGCGCTGGCCCGGGTTGGCCTGAACGGACGGGCGTACTACCGGCCGAACACGCTGTCCGGCGGCCAGCGCCAGCGGGTGGCCATCGCCCGGGCGCTGGTCGGGCAGCCGGCGATCGTGCTGGCCGACGAGCCGACCGGCAACCTGGACAGCGCCACCGGCGGCAGCATCATCGCGCTGCTGCTGGAGCTGAACCGGCAGGGCAGCACCATCGTCGTGATCACCCACGACCACGACCTGGCGGCCCGCATGCCACGCCGGGTGGACGTGCTGGACGGCCGGATCGTCGCCGACACGGTCGGCCTGGCGTCCGCGGGGTCGGTATGAGCGCGCCGACGCCCGCCCGACTGCGGTTCCCCGACCTGGCCCGGGTGGCGAGCGCGGGCCTGCGGACCCGACGGCTGCGAGCGGCGCTGTCCGCGCTGGGCATCGCGATCGGTGTCGCCGCGATGGTCGCCGTGCTCGGGCTGTCCGCGTCCTCGCAGGCCGGTCTGCTCGCCGAGATCGACCGGCTGGGCACGAACCTGCTCACCGTCACCAACGGACAGACCATGTTCGGCCAGCCGGCGGAGCTGCCGACGGCCGCGCCGGCGATGATCTCCCGGATCGGGCCGGTGCAGCAGGTCGCCTACACCGGTGACACCGGGCAGAGCGTGTACCGCAGCCCGCTCATCCCGTCGCAGCAGAGCGGTGGCCTCGCGGTGCGCGCGGCCAGCGTCGACCTGCTGCCCGCGATCGGCACGACCGTCGTGCACGGCCAGTACCTCAACGCGGCCACGGCGAACGAGCCGGTGGCGATCCTCGGGTCGCTGGCAGCGACCCAGCTGGGCATCGACCACGTCACGGTGGGCGAGCGGATCTGGCTGGGCGGCCAGTGGTTCTACGTCGGCGGCATCCTCGCGTCGTCGGAGCTGACCCCGGAGATCGACACGTCGGTGCTGGTCGGGTTCGGCGCCGCCGAGAAGTACCTCGGCTTCGACGGGCACCCGAGCACCGTCTACGTGCGGTCGGCCACCGACCAGGTGAACGGGGTGCAGGCGGTGCTGGCGAACACGGCCGACCCGGAGAGCCCGAGCGACGTGGACGTCAGCCAGCCGTCGGCGGCGCTGGTGGCCAGGGCGCAGGCGCAGAGCGCGCTGACCGGCCTGTTCCTCGGGCTCGGTGCGGTCGCGCTGCTGGTCGGCGGGGTCGGGGTCGCGAACATCATGGTGATCTCGGTGCTGGAACGGCGCGGCGAGATCGGCCTGCGCCGGGCACTCGGCTCGACGAAGGGGCAGATCCGGGTGCAGTTCTTCACCGAGGCGGTGCTGCTCGCCGTGCTCGGCGGGGCCGTCGGGATCGCGTTGGGCGTCGGCGCGACAGCGGTGTACGCGTCCACGCGTGACTGGGCGGTCGTCGTGCCACCGCTGGCGTGGGGTGGCGGCCTCGCCGCGGCGCTGGTGATCGGCGCGGTGGCCGGACTGCTGCCGGCGCTGCGGGCGGCCCGCATGTCGCCCACGGAGGCGCTGCGCACGCTCTAACCCGCGGCGACCTCGCCGGGCAGGGCGAACCGTCCGTCGTCGGTCTGCTCCACCAGGCCGTCGACCAGCAGGGAGTCCAGGCAGCGGTCGCGCTGGGCGTCGTCGGACCAGACGGCGTCCAGCGCGGCTCGCGGCACCGGGCCGTCCGTGCCGCGCAGCACGTCCAGCAGCTTGCCGCGCACCTGCCGGTCGGTGCCGGCGAACTTCTGCACCGCCTTCGCCGGGCCCGCGTACGCCGGCCGCCCGGCACGCTGCCACGCGCACCCGGCGAACACCGGACAGTCCGCGCAGCGCGGCGACCGTACCGTGCAGATCACCTGGCCCAGCTCCATCAGCCCGGCGGAGAACAGCGCGGCCCGCTCGTCCCGCTCCGGCAGCAGCGCCTCGACATCGGCCATGTCCCGCGCCGTGGCGGGCGGACCGGCGTCACCGGCGCCGTGCACGGCACGGGCCACCACCCGCCGCACGTTCGTGTCCACGACCGGGCACCGCTTGCGGTACGCGAAGGCGGCCACCGCGCGGGCCGTGTACGCGCCGATGCCGGGCAGCGCCAGCAGCGTGTCCACGTCGTCGGGCACGACGTCGCCGTGCTCGGCGGCGATCGCCGTCGCCGCGGCGTGCAACCGCAGGGCGCGGCGCGGGTAGCCGAGCTTGCCCCACGCACGCAGCACGTCCGCGTGGCTCGCCGCGGCCATCGCCGAGGGCGTCGGCCAGCGCGCCAGCCACTCGTGCCACACCGGTTCGACGCGTGCCACCGGCGTCTGTTGCAGCATGATCTCGCTGACCAGCACGCCCCACGCGGTGCAGTCGGAGCGGCGCCAGGGGAGGTCCCGCGCGTTCGCCGTGAACCAGTCCGCGACGGCGTCGGTGTCCATGGCGGTGCTCATGGGCCGGATTCTCTCAGTCCACCTCGGTGATCCGGCCGGTGGCCACGTCGTAGACGAAGCCGCGCACCGAGTCGGTGTAGGGCACGAACGGGCTGCGCCGCACCCGCTCCACGGACTGACGGACGCTGTTCTCGACGTCCCGGAACGCCTCCACCGCCCACGTGGGCCGCAGCCCCGTGTCGTGTTCCAGTTCGTCCTTGAACCCGTCCTCGGTGACGGTCATCATGCCGCACGACGTGTGCTGCATCACAATCACTTCACGGGTCTCCAACTTGCGCTGGCTGATCGCCAGCGAGCGCAGCATGTCATCGGTGACCACACCGCCCGCGTTGCGCAGGATGTGCACCTCGCCGTGTTTGAGGCCGAACACGTCGAACACCTTGATGCGGGCGTCCATGCAGGTCAGCACGGCCAAATGCAGTGCGGGGACGGGCGTGGGCACGGACGGCGCGCCCTGGTCGGGGCCCGCGTTGTGTCGGGCGACGAGATCGTCGATCGCGGTCACAGCGGCTCCTCGGTCGGCGACGTTTTGTCGATTCCAGCGCGACCATCGGCGCGGGGCAAGCGGACCTGATGAACATCACGTGAAGTGGTTGTGCTCCGTTCCGGCGACACGCCCTCGATCGGGTGTCATGCGATTGAGTCGCCCCGTGCGGCGTTAGTTTCCGCAGGTGGACGAGCCAAGGGGACCGCTGCCGCCGTCGGTGTACCGACGTCGCCGCATCATGGCCATGGCCGGTACCGCAGTCGGGGCCGTGCTCTTCGTCTGGGCGATCGGGGCGCTGCTCGGTGGCAACGACACCGTGCCATCCGTGCGCGGCGCCTCCGACGGCGTGCCACTGGCCACCAGCGCGGCTCCGTCCTCCAACCCGCCGGCCACCGGCCGGGTCCTGGTCCGGGGCAGCTCGACGAATTCTCCATCCCCGAGTTCGTCGAGCGCCGCTCCGAGCACGACGACCACGACGCGGCCCACCCCGACCACACCGGCACCCCCGCAGGCCTGCCCCGACTCGGCGATGCGGGTGACGGTCACGGCCGGCAGGCCCGTCTACCAGGTCGGTGACCACCCGAGACTGACACTGCACATCGCCAACGCCGGCAAGGTGGCGTGCGTGCGCGACGTCAGCCGGCAGTTCCGCTCGACCAGCGTGCTGTCCGCCGACGGCAAGAAGACGCTGTGGTCCAGCAATGACTGCTACACGGCGAGGACGCACGAGATCCGCACGCTGCGGCCCGGCCAGAGCGTGTCGTACAGCATCACCTGGGCCGGTCGCACGGCGGCGCCCGGCTGCCCGGTGCACCGCACGACCGTGCCGGCCGGCAAGTACCGGCTGGTGGGCAGGCTCGGCTCGATCACCGGGCCGGCCACGCCGCTGACGATCAGCTGAGCCGGCGCCCGGCCGCCGGTCACGGACCGAACCAGCGCTCCTCGGCGCTGTGCGGTCGCGCGGACGTCTTGCCCAGCAACAGTTCGGTGCTCAGCGTGACCGTCCGGGGCCGGGAGGGCTCCGGGCTGTCCAGCAACAGACGGCCGGCGGCCCTGCCCTTCTCCAGCATCGGCTGCCGGACGGTGGTCAACGCGGCCTGCTCGGCCTCGGTGATGCCGTCGAAGCCGGTGATGCTGATGTCCTGCGGCACCCGCAGGCCGCGCCTGCCGGCCTCCTCCAGCGCGCCCAGCGCCAGGATGTCCGACGTGCAGATCAGTGCGGTGATCTGCGAGTCCCTGTCCAGCAGCTGCGCCGCGGCGGACCGGCCGCTGGCCACGGAGTGGTCGAAGCGTTCCACCACGGGCACGGTCGCCCAGTCGACGCCTGCCGTCTCGAACGCGGCGGACAGTCCGGCCAGGCGCGCCCGCTGCACGTGGAAGTGCGCGTTGCGCTGCCGGTCGACGGACGCGAAGTCGTCGTTGCGGTTGCGGCCCAACCGCATGCACACCACGCCGACCCGGCGGTGGCCCAGCGACGTGAGGTGGTTGGCCAGTTCGGTCATGGCCGACCGGTCGTCGATGCCCACCCGGTCGACCGTGGGAATGTGAGGCTGGTCACAGACCACGGTGGGGACCGGCCGTTCCAGCACAGCGGCCAGGTGCGGGTCGTCGTCGGGCACGGAGTAGACGACGAAGCCGTCGACGCCGGCGCGGTGCACGGCGGCCACGTCCTCCCGCTCCGGGTTGGCGGGCACCAGGTGCAGGCCCTGCCCGGCGTCCTCGCACGCGAGCGCGAGGCCCTCCAGGAAGCCGACGGCGGCCGGGTCGCGGAAGGCGTAGGCGAGGTTCTCGGTCAGCAGCACGCCGACCGCGCCCGCCTTCCGGGTCCGCAGCGAGCGGGCGACCGGGTCGGGCCCCGGGTAGCCGAGCCGCCGGGCGGTCTCCAGTACCCTCCGGCGCAGCTCCGGCGAGAGCTGATCGGGACGGTTGTACGCGTTGGACACCGTCGTGCGTGAGACGCCCAGTTCCGCGGCGAGCGACGCGAGGGTCGCCGGGCGTCGGGAATGCAATGACCGCACCATGCAGTGACCGTAACGTTTCAGAACCAATTGTAGAAGCGCGGGTGACGAGCATCCCGCTGTAGGGCGAACGCCGCTGGTAGCAGGCATGATCCCGACTGTTGGTCTAAACCAATGAGCGGGCGTGACCTGTCGTTTCCGCTTCTGTCAAGAGCGGTACACCTGCCGGTCCATACCAATTTGATATGTCCGGTCGCCCGATCGGCGGGTACGGTGAGACGAATGCGTCAGTCGTGAAAGGTTTGTCACATGGCCGAAGTCGCCTACGCCGGTGCCTCCCGTGTCTTCCCAGGTTCCCCGCCGGTGCGCGCGGTCGACGGCCTGGACCTGGAGGTGTCGGACGGAGAGTTCCTCGTCCTGGTCGGGCCGTCCGGCTCCGGCAAGTCCACAGCGCTGCGGATGCTCGCCGGCCTGGAGGACATCGACGAGGGTTCGATCTCGATCGGCGGCCGGGACGTGACGAACGTGCAGCCCAAGGACCGCGACATCGCCATGGTGTTCCAGTCCTACGCGCTGTACCCGCACATGACCGTCGCGGAGAACATGGGCTTCGCGCTGAAGCTGCGCGGCATGCCGAAGGTGAAGATCAAGCAGAAGGTGGCCGAGGCCGCCGAGATGCTCGACCTGACCCGGTACCTGGACCGCAAGCCGAAGGCGCTGTCCGGCGGCCAGCGGCAGCGCGTCGCGATGGGCCGCGCGATCGTCCGCGAGCCCAGCGTCTTCCTGATGGACGAGCCGCTGTCCAACCTGGACGCCAAGCTGCGCGTGGAGACCCGCGCGAACATCGCCGCGCTGCAACACCGCCTCGGCACGACCACGATCTACGTGACGCACGACCAGGTCGAGGCCATGACCATGGGTCACCGGGTCGCGGTGCTCAAGGACGGCCTGTTGCAGCAGTGCGACACGCCCCGCGCGCTGTACGACAAGCCGGCCAACGCGTTCGTCGCCGGGTTCATCGGGTCGCCCGCGATGAACCTCAAGACGCTGCCGCTGGGCTCGGACGGCGCGCAACTGGACGGCGTGAACGTGCCACTGTCCCGGTCGGCGATGGCGGCGGCGCAGGCGCAGGGCCTGTCCGAGGTCGTGTTCGGCGTGCGCCCGGAGTCGCTGCGGCTGGCCGACGGCACCGAGGACGGCTTCACCCTGACCGTGGAGTTGGTCGAGGAACTGGGCGCCGACGCGTACGTGCACGGCGCGGTGCTCATCAATGACGTGCAGGAGCGGTTCGTGGTCCGCGTCGACGGGCGCACGCCGCCGGCCATCGGCCAGCAGGTCAAGGTGGCCGTGCGGGGCGTCGACGAGATCCACCTGTTCAACCCGGAGAGCGGCCTCCGCCTGGAGGACTGACGCGGACGTGATCCGGCCCGCAGGCGTGGTCCGACGGGCCGGAGCGGGCCTCGCCTGCGGCTATAGTGGCCTTGGGAACGGTTTCCATTCTCAAGTCTGCTGCGGAGGCGAGCGATGACGGCCGAGACGGCCCGTGTCGAGCAGTCGGCGCACCCGGCCACCGAGCCGGCCGTGCTGCTGCGCGACGCCGAGCTGCGCTACGGCCCCCGCGTCCTGTGGAGTTCCCTGAACCTCTCGGTGCGGCCCGGCGAGTTCATCGCGGTCCTCGGCCCGAACGGCTCCGGCAAGACCAGCCTGCTGCGCGTGCTGCTCGGACTCCAGCCCCTGCACGCCGGCACGGTCAGCGTGGCCGGCGCCCCTCCCGGCCGCGGTAACCGCCGGATCGGTTACATCCCGCAACAGCGCGCGCTCGACCCGACGGTCAGCATCCGCGGCCGGGACCTGGTCGGCCTCGGCCTGGACGGCCACGAGTGGGGCGTCGGGCTGCGCGGCCGCCGCGAGCGGCGGCGGAAGGTGGACGAGGCCCTGGCCGACGTCGGCGCCCGCTCGTACGCGAACGCCCCGATCGGCAGGCTGTCCGGCGGCGAGCAGCAGCGGCTGCGGGTCGCGCAGGCCCTCATCGGCGACCCGGACGTGCTGCTGTGCGACGAGCCCCTGCTGTCGCTGGACCTGGCGCACCAACGCGCGGTGAGTGCCCTCATCGACCGGCGCAGGCGCACGGCCGGCACGGCGGTGCTGTTCGTGACCCACGAAATCAACCCGGTGCTGCCCCTGGTGGACCGGGTGCTGTACCTGGTCGACGGCCGGTTCGAGATCGGCACGCCGGACGAGGTGATGACAACCGACACGCTGTCCCGCCTGTACCGCACGAGGGTGGACGTGGTGCGGGTACGCGACCAGATCGTGGTCGTCGGCGCGACGGAAACCGACGACTGCCACCCGGCGGAGAGCGCCTGACGTGGGCAACCTGTTCGACTTCAGCCAAGCGGCCGCCCTGCTCAGCCTGGGTTTCGTGCAGACGGCGCTGATCGCGGGCGCGGTCCTCGGCCTGGTCGCCGGCGTACTCGCACCCCTGGTCGTGGCCCGCAACATGGCGTTCTCGGTGCACGCGACGGCGGAGATCGCGTTCAGCGGCGGTGCGGCGGCACTGCTGCTGGGCATCAGTGTCGGCTACGGCGCCCTGGGCGCTGCGGTGATCATCGCGATCGTGCTCGGCCTGCTGTCCCGCCGCGACGCGGAACGCGACTCGGTGATCGGCGTCCTACTGGCGTTCGGCCTAGGCGTCGGCGTCCTGCTGCTCTCCCTCTACACCGGCCGCTCGTCGAACAAGTTCGGCCTGCTCATCGGCCAGATCGTCGGCGTCGACTCGACGTCGCTGGCCCTGCTGGTCGGCAGCTCGGTCGTCGTCCTGGTGGTCCTGGCGGTGATCTACCGCCCGCTGCAGTTCGCCAGCGTCGACCGCGACGTCGCGATCGCCCGCGGTGTCCCGGACAGCTGGCTGACGGTCCTGTTCGCGGTCCTGGTCGGCGTGGCGACGGCCCTGGGCGTCCAGACGGTCGGCTCGCTGCTGGTGATGTCCCTGATGATCACACCGGGCGCGGCAGCCGGCCGGGTCACGGCGAACCCCCTGCTGGCAACGGTCCTGTCGGTGGTGTTCGCGGAGGTCGCGATCCTGGGCGGCATCATCCTGTCCCTCCCCACGAACGTCCCGGTCAGCCCGTTCGTCACGGCGATCTCGTTCGTCATCTACCTGGCGTGCCGAGCGATCGGCGCACTCCGCCCAGCCCGCGCGACGACACGGGAACTGTCCCCGGTCGGGTGAAAGTCGTTTGCGGTGTCGATCGTCCCGGCCGGAGGATCACGGCCATGCTGATCAGGCCAGGCGTCCCGGACGACCGGGAATTCGTCGAGGACATGGTCGCGGCGGCCGCCAACTGGCGTCGGGACCACGACCGTGCGGAGACACTCGCCGACCCGCACGTCGCCCACTACGTCGAAGGCTGGCCGCGCACCACGGACATCACGGTGGTGGCGATGGACGGCAACCCCCGTGGGAACCGCGTTCGTGCGATTCTTCGATGAACATGACAAGGGCTGGGGCTACATCGCCCCGGAGATCCCGGAAGCCAGCATCGGCGTAAGGGCAGGCCACCGGGGCCGGGGCATTGGCCGATCGCTGCTGAACGCACTGGCGGACGCGGCCCGCGCAACGGGCGTGACCCGAATCTGCCTGAGTGTGGAACGCGACAACATCCGAGCGTTCGAACTGTACCTTTAGCTACCTCGGCAACCCGGTCTGACCGACGCGGCTCGAATTTCGCGCCCACTACATGTGGACGCGAGAGCGCTCGTATCCGGATGGCGGAGTGATCAATTCCCTGCGGACAGTGTCGGTAAAGCTGTTCAGCAACGCCTGAAAGGTTGCACGATCAAAAGTGATATGTCGGATGCCATCGTCGATCCAGGTCAAGAACCTGTCCGCGATTCCAAATACTTCGTCGGAACCTATCAGCCGAACTATCGTATAACATTCCCAGTATTCGTTGCGGCTGACTCTTGCCGAGCTCAAATGATCTTTGGATTCGGGGTTGCGGGCCAGTGTCGCGAGTGCGCCTCGCACCTTACCTATCTTCAGATACAGCGACGCATGGGCTTGAAGCCTCTTGTCGAACAGTCGGTACCGGTCTTCCCTAGAGTTCTGTTCTTTCCGCTGCTCGCGGGCGTTAATCTTTTGAATGTGCAACGTGAGCAGTGAACTGCCGACGGCGAGCAAAGCGCCCACCGCCGCACTGATCAGCGACGTGACAAAGGTCGACAGCGTTATCACCTCGGGCTGGTCCATCGATGATGTTAGCGCCGTTTGGTCAAGAGTTGTGG